>NZ_JANQDJ010000030.1:0-2887 GCF_029891685.1 Umezakia ovalisporum Ak1311
TCATTAGTACGCCGAACCAACCGATGTAGATGCGGTTGCCGGTGCTGGTGATCCACTCGCAGAAGCGATCCCATACGTTGGCGCTTTGGCGCTGTTGTAAGGTTGTGGTCATTTGTTTATGATTGCTTTTGTTTTTGTATGTGTCAGACAAGTATTTTTTTGTCTGTGAGTTCACTTTACACTGCTTTACAAAACTTAAGCAAGTAAATTAATATCAGTAAAAATTATACATACTGTTAGTTTTACTTATGTAGCATACTCCCACAGTTCATTTAACGTCGGGATACCGACCTATTGTCGGAACCCTGCAACCAAGCTGAACAGAACTTTTGGTCAGGAAACATCTACAACTGGTGCTTGCGTAAGACGGCTATTTATTTATCTGCTTTGATTGCTGAAGTGAGGTGATTTGTGAGAAAACCTTGGACAGAAAATCAATAAGCGCTAAAAGTTAAAAGAGAACAACTTTTGGCTTTTATCTTTGATGATTTGTCACTTCCTTATAGGTGTCCCCGGTAGCGGGAAAAGTACCTTCGCCCATAAATTAGCTCAACTGGCGAATTATCGTATTGTTTCTACTGATGCAATTCGGGAAAAACTTTACGGCGATGCTTCTATTCAAGGTGTTTGGGGGGAAATTGAAGCACAGCTAATGTCTGAAATTGTCCAGGCCACTGCATCAGGTCACTCTGTAATCTATGATGCCACTAATGCCAAACGTGCTTGGCGGATGGAGTTGCTCGGTAGGCTTAATTCTCTGGCTGATTCTCCTTTATGGATGGGGTGGTATTTGCAAACCCCCCTGCAAATTTGCAAGTTGTGGAACCAAAAACGCTCGCGTCAAGTTCCAGAAGTAGTTATTGAGAATATGTACAAATCTTTACAAAACTTTCCGCCAGTAACTGCTGAAGGTTTTACCACTGTGACAACTATTGATTTGTCTTCACCAAAGTTCGATTTTTTCCAAATCCGTCGTCAAATTGCACTGCTTCCCCGGAGGATTGTCAAAGGTTCTAGCCACAATGGTAACATAACTTTACATTCCTACAGCAGTCTTCAGGATTTTGAACGTTTAATCTATTTGATTGCGTTGATTGTCCGTTATCCGGGTATTGGTAATTTACAATCAACTTATCCTATTGTGCTAGAGAATATTTTGGGTAGGGTTCCATATTTTACCAGTGCTTTGGCAGAAATCACTGCCTGTATAGGCAAGTTATACGGCAATATCTACGCCCAACCAGAGGCCATCGCATCAGATTTACACTGGCTAAAAGAAAATTTTTTCATTCATATTAATAATGTTCCTGATTTTCCCTCTTTGCCTATCTCTCTACCAGCCCCAGTTACCTCTGGAAGTGTAGCAACTCACCCTTACTCTGATTTTCCAACTTTCCAAAGATTGATGCAAATTATTCGCTTCATTCTCCATCACCCATTTTTGCACAATTGGGGTCAAGCTAGTTTGACAAGTTTCGTGTCTGCTCTCAAGAAAGATGACATTATTAATGATAAAGATTTAGATTCTGTTCGTCAGGATATTGACAATGTGCTGAAGCCCTATGGTATTTTACCTAACTTTTCTATAAGAGAGAGTTACTTTGCTGGGACGGGGATTTTGTCACAATATGAATTTATGAGACTGTTTAAACTTTTTCAGTCCCAAGCTCAAATTTCAAATGATCCCATAGCTTGGGAAATATGTAAAACCTTTACTACTCGCATTGAGCAAACTAAATTAGCTGTAAATCAAGTGTATCCAGCAGAAGGAATCACTAAGAGCGGTGTGATAAATTCAGACTATTTACCCTCAGATGCGCTGGCTAAAAATTTACCCCAGTTAGAACAAGCTATAGGCAACAGACAACTACTAGAATTGGCTCGTTTTGCAGGTAGTGGTAAGTTTAATTTGGATGAAGGAGGCTTTTTTTTAGCATTTCCCTTGGAAATCATATTTAGTAACACTTCATGGTATTTGGGTTATGAGTGCGAAAGCGGAAAATATGCTGGTTTATTTCGATTTGAACGTTTAGATAGATTATTTTTGGGTCAGCATCAAGAAAAATCCCGGACCATAGCAGAACAAAAAAATTCTTTAGAGAAATTACAAAAATTGGCGACGGCGAGTGCGGGACTTTTTTTGGGAAATAGTACCAGTGACCAACATCAGTTTTTGAGTGATGGTTTACAAGAAGATTCTCCAGTGTGTGTGGCCGTGGAGCTGTGGTTTAACAATAATATATACAGATTTATTAGTGAAGGGACTAAGAAATTTTACCCCAAGCAAATTAAGATGTCTCCACCCTTGCAAAAAGGAAAATTAAGTTTACAAAAATCAATTTTTTGTCTAAATAAAACCAAGGATGAATATTTTCCTAATTGCCTTCGAGTGCTGTTACCTAAATGGTCTTTGAATGATGTGGAATTTATACGCTGGATAGTGGGTTTTGGCGGAAATTTGAAGGTAGTACAGCCACCAGAATTGGTTGATAAGGTGAAAGGAATGGGAAAGGCTATTTTTGAAATTTATGAATAATCTATTCGTGGTAAGGTTGGTGGACAGCACACAAAATTAAGTCCAAAGAGGTAGCCCCTAAATTCCATTTATGGGGGGTTAGCCTGCGGCTAATTTATTCGTCATCAACTCTATTTTTAGTTTTGAATATACATTCTCTGGCAATTAAGATTTTGGAGAATTCTTGTATTACACCCAAAGCCTATTTGTGTAAAACTTAATTTACGTTATAACACAAGTGTTGAATGTTAAGAAAGAGGTGATAAAAATAGCCCAAAATATGGTAAATTCTGGGCGAAGTATTAAAATAGAATAATTGATAATGATTATAAATTCATTTCCCAAGATTGTCAAAGACATCCTCAGACCGTT
>NZ_JANQDJ010000031.1:0-19102 GCF_029891685.1 Umezakia ovalisporum Ak1311
AAGGCATAAAGGTAAGTGTCCCCACTGTGGGCATTACTTTAAGGATGGTGATGTAATGGAAGTACACCATATCATCCCACTGCCACAAGGAGGAAAGGATGAATATGATAATTCACAACTATTACATATACATTGCCACGGTGAAAAGACTGCCAATGCTGGTAGTCTAAGGGGTATTCATGACAAGAACCATGTCATTGAGGAGCCGTATGAGGCGAAAGTCTCACGTACGGTTTTGAAGACGAGTCCGTTGGGTGACTGACTGGCTTAGTTTAATAACTTGGCAGGGTGATGAACTGGCTGGGGGTATTTTAGGAATTGTGATTGGCGGTGCTTTTATCGGTGAGTCGATGTTTTACCGCATTTCTGAAGGCTCTAAGGTGGCTATGGTCAAGTTGGTGGAAAGATTACGTCAACGCCAATTTGTGTTATTTGATGCTCAAATGATGAATCCCCATTTGGCTAGATTTGGTGCTTATAGTATTGGCGATGAAGAATATCAAGCTTTACTTCAAGAAGCTCTGCAATGTCGTTGTAATTTGGTTTGAATCAGGTATGAGGTGATCTGAGGATTTTTGAACTGTGGTTAAAGTTTTTTTTCTGTTACTAAAGTCAAACTCACCCATTGGCCTTGCTCGTTGTAGCTGCGAACCATGCGTTGGCGTAGGCTAGGTTGAATTAACCAACCCACTTCTAAAATAAAGGGTTGACGCAATTGCACTTGTAATGGAGATGTGATAGAAGCGCCATCAGGAAGGAGTAATACTTGTACCTGCTTTTGGGGATTTTGATCAAAGTTAATTATGGAACCTTTGATGGTGCCAGTGGAAGTAATTCTGCTTAGGGCAGAAGTTAAACTTTGAATTAATCGCCCGTTGCCATCTAATTGTAATTTTAAAGTTGTAGAGTGGTGATCAGGCGATGCCCAATCTGGATATATGGTTACGGCTTCACCTTGCCATTCTCCTAATAATTGATTTATTTGTAATGATAGGCGTTGTACTGGTTCAGTTCCAGCTAAATGTTCTCGAATTAAAGTTATTTTATCTAACTGACCATTTTTATTAAAAATTTGCACTGCCCGTAAGCGCCGATTTTCATGAATTAAACCCAGTTCAGCCCCAAATTCTGTAAAAGGGGCTAGCTGAATTGAACCTTGGGAAAAAGCACCATTGGCAAAAAATAGCGTGCTCTTGGCGATAGAACTGTATTCTAAAACCAAATCTTCCTGTCCTTGGCGGCTAACAATCTGGCGGATAGTTTGGTTATTCTCTAAGCCTTCTAAAGAAACCACACTTTTGATATCTTGTAGGATTTCGCCTTGGGGTGATAACCGGGTGAAGGAACCTTGCCATTCACCGAGGTTTTGCAGTAAAGACTCCCATTGAGATGTCATAAACAAACTCCTGAATCCGTAATTTTAATTTTGAGCAAATTGTCCGTAGCAAAGCAGCTACATATTAATCTTAATATTGCAGTAAAACTTAACAGAATTACGGTTGAGATACTCCCCACCCAAGAAGAGTGGGGATTCTGGGGTCAAACATGGTTAATGTCCTAATGGTGTGAATATTAGGTGCGGCGTTTTCATCGGGTCTGTTTACAGAATTACAACATGGACAACGCCCTTGGAAAGCTAGGGCTTTAAACCCAAATTTTTGGTAAAATCTCTGGGGGAGTAAGTTATCAAGGGTTGGTGAGAAATTGAATAAAATCTGGTTGATTAGGTAGCAAACTGCTGATAAATTGTTGCATTAGAGAAATTAAACTCGAAGAGATTTTTTCATCTCAACAGGGGTCTATGGGAGATTGATAAAATTGAGATAGTAGGAATTTTCACAACTTAGTCATTGATAATCATGCCTTCTGAAATTGCTGTCGAGAAGAAAAAATTAAAAAACCCGCCCTTGAAACTTCACTATCTAGGCGATCGCGTGTTACGTCAAGATGCAAAGCGGATTGCTAAAGTAGACGATGAAATCCGTCAAATAGCACGGGAAATGCTGCAAACTATGTACAGTAGCGATGGCATTGGTTTGGCCGCACCTCAAGTGGGAATTCATAAACAACTCATTGTCATTGATTGCGAACCAGATAACCCGGCTAATCCGCCTCTGATATTGATTAACCCCACAATTAAACAGGTAAGTCGGGAACTCTGCGTTGCCCAAGAAGGGTGTTTAAGCATTCCCAAGGTTTATTTAGATGTCAAGCGTCCCGAAACGGTGGAAATTGCTTATAAAGATGAATACGGACGTCCCCAAATCCTAAAAGCTAACGGCTTACTCGCACGCTGCATTCAACACGAAATGGATCACCTCAAAGGCGTGGTATTTGTAGATCGTGTAGAGAATTCCTTGGCTTTGTCCCAGGAGTTATCGAAGAATGGCTTTTCTTATCAAGCCGTGAAACCACTAGCATAGGGTAATAATAGTGTATTTAACTCCAAAAAGCGGTTTATTTCTGGGTGGTGCTTGCTTAACAGCTATTGCCGGCGTTGGTTCAGTGTTTGAACTGAGTTATGGACAACCAGATTTAGGTGTTCAGGTAACTGCAATTATCCTCGGGTTGAGCATTCCGCTCACAGGATTATTTTTCTTTGCGGCAGTGAGGGATGCACGGGCTAACATAAAATAAGCATCAGGTATATAAAAAGGTGGGGGGATGAACAAAAATGCATAATTCATCCTTCTACCTTTTATTTTTTCTCTTCAGGTAACCCGGCCTAAAGCAAACGGTTAAGCTTTCCTACCTCAGACAAGTAGCTCGTTTTGAGCGATCGCTTCTAGAATGGGAGAATGCTCTCAGAAACAACTCAACTATTACACCTATCTCAAGGACATCTCAACTTACTAGAAGCTTGTCCGCGTAAGTTCCAACACATTTACTTGGAAGAACTCAACTCCCCCCCAAATCCGCAACACGAGGAATACCAAACTTTGGGGAGTCGATTTCACTTGCTGATGCAGCAGCGAGAAATGGGTTTACCAATTGATAGCTTAGTGCAAGCGGATGCTCAACTGCAAACCTGGATGTCAGGCTTTGCTAATGCAGCACCAGAAATTTTAACCCCTACTGAAGACCAAATTTTTCGAGCCAGTGAACATTACCGCACACTGCAAACTAACAACTATTTGTTAACGGTTGTTTATGATTTATTAATTACAGATCACCAACAAGCCCAAATTATCGACTGGAAAACTTATCCTCAACCACCACATAAACACCAATTACAACAGAATTGGCAAACACGTCTTTATTTATATGTTTTGGCTGAAACTAGCGCCTACTTGCCCAAAAATATTTCTATGACTTACTGGTTTGTTCAGTGTGAAGGTGAACCGCAAAATATTAAATTTAATTACAATACTACCCAGCATCAGAAAACAGCCAAGAAACTTAATCAACTGTTAAATCAATTAACTAATTGGCTGGAAGACTACCGAAAAAATCAATTATTTCCCCAAGTAATAGAAACTAGTCAAATCTGTAATTATTGTCATTTTGCCCCACGTTGCGATCGCACACAAGCAAGGGAAGAATATCAGCAGAATTATTTAACAAATCTTGCCAATATTCAAGAAGTATCTCTTTGAATTTTCTGGAAAAGATATGAAAAGTTTTGATGAAACTGATTTGATTTATGTTCGTGAATTAGGAATTGATGATATTTCACCGGTTTACCACTTAGGAGAACAGTTATTTACTAGCGATTTGTACCCTTATTTATATCGCACCTGGGATGAATGGGAAGTAATTGGACTCTATAATACAGATCCAGAATATTGTCTTGTAGCTGAGACAGACGGAGAATTAGCAGGTTTCATTTTAGGAACCATTATCGCAAAACCATCATGGACTTACGGTTACATATTATGGCTAGCTGTGAATCCGAAATTTCAACGCCGGGGAGTAGCAGATAAGTTAGTTGACAAACTTATTGCCCGGATGATTGAAGACGGGGCGCGGTTCATGCTAGTAGACACAGATCCTACTAACAATGCGGCAGTCAAGTTTTTTAACCGTAAAGGATTTGGTAATATCCGCCAGCATATTTTCTTGTCCATGAATTTAAGCAAGCATGAATATTATGGCAGATTAATTGATTACGAACATCAAAAAGCCGAAAGAGCAGGTTACAGGCGAACTCGTCCAGCAACTCGTCCCCGTAAACCTGACGGTATTGCTAATGAAGTAATTCTCAATCCCCTAGTCAATGATGATGAATAAGCATAATATTAGTATAAATATAAATATAAATTTATATTAAATTTAATATAATAACTTACTTACAGGCAGCTAAAAGTTACAGTTATACCTCTAAGTAAGTAGAGTAGTAAATTGTATTCAAGGGAAAATTTTAGTTTTTATATTGTTTTTAAGGTTTTCAATTTTTTGAATTGTTAATTAATTCAATGCAGTGGATTATAGCAAAAACGGAAAAACCGCCAGACTGGTTTATTCAAATGGTGAAACAGCATACACCAGCCTCAAGGGGATTGTATGCAGCGCAATTACTGTGGCAACGGGGAATTAAAGATAGCCAACAATTAGCAGCTTTTACTAACTATAAAACTTATCAACCAGCTAGTCCCTTTGAGTTTGGCGAAGAAATGCAGCTAGCAGTGGCAAGGCTGCAACAAGCACGCAATAATAGTGATATAATTGCCGTCTGGGGAGATTTTGATGCTGACGGCATTACTGCCACTGCTGTTTTGTGGGATGGTTTGGGACAATTTTTTACTCAAAATAGCCAATTAATTTACTATATCCCCAATCGCCTCACAGAATCTCACGGACTTAATTACCGAGGAATTGATAACTTACACAAGCAAGGTTGTAAGTTAATTGTAACTTGTGATACAGGTAGCACCAATATTAATGAAATTATTTATGCCCAACAGTTAGGTATGGATGTCATAGTGACAGACCACCACACCTTACCTGAACAACGCCCACCAGTCACAGCAATTATCAACCCCCGTTATTTACCTAGTGAACATAAGTTATTTCATCTGTCTGGGGTGGCGGTAGCTTATAAGTTAGTAGAAGGCCTTTATCTCACCTTGCCTAACATTCCCCAACATCCATTGACAGATTTATTAGATTTAGTGGCAGTAGGATTAATTGCCGACTTAGTGCAAATCAGTGGAGATTGTCGATATTTAGCGCAATTAGGTATTCAAAGACTGCAAGTAGATTTTCAGCAGCCAGCTTCAGCACGACGACGGCCGGGTATAGGGCGACTATTGGAATTGTGCCAGAAAAATGGCGATCGCCCCACGGATATTTCCTTTGGTCTAGGTCCACGTATCAACGCTGTTAGTCGCATTCAAGGGGATGCTAGTTTCTGCGTAGAGTTATTAACAAGTCGGGATGCCAAACATTGTTATCAATTAGCGGAAATTACAGAACTTGCCAACACTCGCCGCAAGTCCTTACAAAAAGATGTACAAGCACAAGTAGTAGAAAAAGTTTCTCGGCTAGACTTATCAACCACCAGCGTTATTGTCTTAGCAGATAGCCAATGGCCTACTGGAGTATTGGGTTTAGTTGCTGGACAAGTAGCTCAAGAAACAGGTTGTCCCACAATTTTACTGAGTACAGAAAGAAATGGACAAGATTCCGCTCCTCCCTTAGCCCGTGGTTCTGCCCGTTCAGTGAACTTTGTCGATTTATACAAATTGGTAAAAAAACAAGCACATTTGTTACATAGTTTTGGCGGACATCCCTTTGCCGCAGGTTTGAGTTTATCACCGGAGAATATTCCTTTATTTACAGATGCCATTAATCAGGAGTTACGGCAATCTTTGGGTGGAAAAACTCTCACTCCCACTGTGCAAGCAGATCTGACGGTAACTGTCGCTGATTTAGGCAAAGAGTTATTTTTGGAACTCAAACTGCTGGAACCTTGTGGGATGGGAAACCCTGTGCCAAAATTGCTAATTCAAAATTGCTGGTTTGAAAATTCTCGGCATCGCAATCAGCAAGATTGGCAAGGAAAAAATGTACAGTACATTAAAACCGATTTTGATATTCGCGATGAGTCCACTAAAAATCCGTTTCCTGGTGTTTGGTGGGGACACTATAAAAATGAATTACCTCTGGGTCGGTGTGATTGCATCGCCGAACTAGATTACAATACCTTCAAAAAACACTATGAAATCCGATTAATTGCTGTCCGTCCTGGGCTTAACTCTACAGTTCCTGGTACAGAGGGGATGAATCAGGTTGTAACTGAGATGATATTAGATTACCGTAATCAAGAATACTCAAAACTCAAAACTCAAGATTCTGTACTGGTGATTGAAGATTGTCCTACAAATTGGGATGATATACGTCTATGGCTAAGGCAATGTGTCTATAATAATCAACAATTAGCGATGGCCTGGTCTAAGCCCAAGCATCAAGAGCCTCAGCAAGTTTGGCTAACTTTGGTTGGTATTGCTAAATATGTGAGTCGAATAAATCAATCAGTTACTAGCCGCCAACTTTTACAAAAACTCGGTATCCGTGACGAAACTTTATTGTGGGGAATTGAAGCTTTAAAAGCTTTGGGATTTACAGTGACAAGACAAGACGGTGATTTGTATATTAGTTGGCATCCCACTACCAATTCAGAAAAAGTTACTGATGCAGCTGTAGAAAGATTTTTAGCTGCTATCAATGAAGAACAATTTCAGCAAAACTATTTTGCCGACGTTCCTATATCTACTATTAAGGCTATCTGCTAATTGGCATATCACCAGTTAATTTTGGATATAGGACATCATCGGTAAAACAGTCTGTGGGAGTATAAATATTAATGTCCAACTCTTTCTTGCGATAGGAGTTAATTACAAAAGTTAAGGTTACTTTAGAAATTACTGCAACTAGGAGTTAAGCAAATGCCTGACAAATATCATACAGGAACTAAGGATGAACACTTTAATCTTATCAGCGTATTATATCACGCTTTGAAGTGTACTGCTTGCTGTGAAACATATATTAATGATGCAGAACAGGCGGGGGATGGCGAGCTTGTGCAATTCTTCCAAAATATTAAACAAGAAAATCAAAAAACAGCAGAGCGAGCTAAGGATCTGCTGGCAAGGCGCACTGAGCAGCTTGTGGCGCGTTAGATGAATGGGGAGTGAAGGGGGTAGGAAGCTTACATTCACTGCTGGTGGCTGTGGTTGACTGTTTGGCTTTTATGATAAGTTCAGAGGAGTTAGGCTGCTAATATGGTACTCACTACTACTGGTGAGACCAGTGCCGAGGGTACTGGTCTCGGCACGACCGCCACTACTCAGGTTACGTTGTAAGGTTTATCTCCATTTACAACATGAAAGTTGGCTTTGTTTTGTCTATTTTGAGCCCTTCTAAATCTATATACCTTGGCGCTCATAGTAGCCATTAAAGAAATAATTAAATACCCTGCACCCCCTTCTGTTTTCTTGCTTTAGCAACGCTATTGATGGAGTTATTGTCAGCAGGTGCCTTTGTTTGAGTAATTAACTTAGTGCTGTTTGCAAATCACTGTGGGCTCTTGCTAATGCTTCTGGTAGTTTGCTCGCATCGCGTCCGCCGGCTTGGGCTAAGTTGGGTTTACCTCCGCCACCACCACCGCAGATTTTAGCGATCGCATTGACAAATTTACCAGCTTGCAGTCCTTTTTTGTTCACTTCTGGGCTAAAAGCTGCAACTATACTTACTTTCCCGGCTTCAGGAATAGAACCCAGCACCACTGCACCGTTACCAATTTTTTGCAGTAGTCTTTCAGCGGCGTTTTTTAATGATTCGGGGTCAACATCTTCCATTGGCGCTACCAAAATTTGATGATTGCCTACTGGTTCTACTGTTTGTAGTAAACTGTCGGATTTGGCGATGGCTAACTGTGATTTCAGTGTTGCGATTTGCTTTTCACTGTTTCTCAGTTCGTTTTGCACAGTGGTAATTCTCTCTAGTAGTTCTTCTGGTTTGACTTTAAAGCGATCGCTTAAATCTTTCACTACTTTATCTCGAACATTGAGATAATCTAAGATGGCAGGGCCCGAGACAGCTTCAATGCGTCGCACTCCCGAAGCCACACCAGCCTCGGAAATAATTTTAAAGATGCCAATTTCCGCAGTATTACTTACATGAGTGCCGCCGCAAAGTTCCATTGATACCCCAGGAAAGTCAATCACTCGCACTTCTTCTCCGTATTTTTCACCAAACATAGCTACAGCCCCCCTATTCTTTGCTTCTGCTAATGGTAATATTGCTACATGGGCGGTATGTGCTTCACTAATCCATGTGTTTACCTGTTGTTCAATTTGCTGGACTTCTTCTGGTGTCAAGGCGCGGGGACAGTTAAAGTCAAAACGCAATCTGTCGAAGGAAACAAGGGAACCGGCTTGAGATATAGTATCATCGAGAATTTTCTTTAACGCCGCTTGTAATAAATGGGTTGCTGTATGATTAGCTTGGGCGCGACGACGACAAGGGCGATCAATTTGAGCGGTCACAATATCTCCTATGCGGATTGTGCCGCGTTCAATGCGTCCAAAATGAACAAAAAAATCAGATTCTTTTTTTACGTCTTCTACACGCATTACTGCAATATCACTGGAGATGTAACCGCGATCGCTTATTTGTCCTCCAGATTCGGCATAAAATGGGGTTTGATTGAGAACAATTTGTACTTCTGTCCCGGCTTCTGCTTCTTCTTGATAAATCCCATCTACTAATATGGCTTGGACCGTCGCAGTGGCCGCAGGTTGGGTATAACCTAAAAATTCCGTGGCGTGGATATGTTCTGCTAACTTATCCAGGGAACCTTGCACGGTTAAATCAATGGTTTCGTGGGCAGCTTTAGCACGTTTCACCTGCTTTTGCATTTCCCCATCAAATCCAGCTTCATCAACGGTGAGGTGATTTTCTACGGCGATTTCTTGGGTCAATTCCAGAGGGAAACCGAAGGTATCATATAAAGTGAAGGCACTTTCACCGCTAATTTGGGTTTTGCCTTGCTGTTTAACCTCTTGGATGATTTCTGCGAGCAGTTTTTCCCCTCTATCTAATGTTCTCAGGAAATTGGCTTCTTCCCGTTGCAATTCGGCTTTGATTGGTGCTTCTCGTTGCCGGACGTTGGGGTAAGCTGATTCTGAAAGAGCGATGGCGGTTTCGGCAACTTGGGCAATAAATTCGCCATTAATGCCAATTAATCGCCCATGACGCACCACCCGGCGAATTAATCGCCGCAGTACATAACCTCTTCCCACATTGGAAGCGCGAATTTCATCAGCAATCATGTGAACAACAGAACGCACATGATCACCAATGACTTTGAGGGAAACTTGGGTGTTCTCGTCACTGCTGTGGTAATCAATTCCGGCAATTTGCGCTGCTGTCTGAATAATCGGAAAAATCAGGTCAGTTTCGTAGTTATTCGGTACTTGTTGGAGGATTTGCGCCATCCTTTCCAATCCCATACCGGTGTCAATATTCTTGCTTTGCAATGGTGTCAAATTACCTGAAATATCCCGGTTATATTGCATGAATACAAGATTATAAAATTCAATAAACCGGGTATCGTCTTCTAAATCAATGTTTTCATCACCGAGTTCCGGGTGAAAGTCATAATAAATTTCCGAACAAGGTCCACAGGGTCCAGTGGGGCCAGATACCCAAAAGTTATCATCTGCGCCCATGCGTTTAATTCTGGCTTCTGGTACACCGATGTCATCGCGCCAAATATTATAAGCTTCATCATCTTCTTCAAAGACGCTGACTACCAGATGTTGTGAAGGTAATCCAAAAATTTTAGTGGATAACTCCCAACCCCAGGTGATCGCTTGTGGTTTAAAATAGTCACCAAAGCTGAAGTTACCCAACATCTCAAAGAATGTGTGATGTCTTTTGGTGCGTCCGACGTTTTCAATGTCGTTGGTACGGATGCATTTTTGGGAAGTGGTGGCTCGACAAAATTCTGGCGTGCGTTGCCCAAGGAATATCGGTTTAAATGGTAGCATCCCGGCGATGGTCAGCAGCACGGTGGGGTCTTCTGGTACGAGAGAAGCGCTTGGGAGAATTTGATGTCCTCGTTCAGCAAAAAACTTGAGAAATAAGTTGCGAATTTCGTTACCGCTGAGTTTCTGGGGGTTGGAAGGCATGGGTTGAAAAAATAGTTTCAATAATTGCTTTTATAGAAAAAGTATGCCGCAGATGGGGCATCTCTACCATAAGTGAGCTAGGGCTAGGATGGGTATCTATTAAGTGTATTTGCATAAGTGGTTATATATATTTTTTTTGGCATTATATTTTTGCATTTTTCTTGAGTTGACTGCTAGTTGATTTTGCCCATAGGCATTTATGTAGGCTATTCTCTATTTTTCTATATGTGGATGTCACATTTACCTAACTTTAGTCAGATGAGGAATTGCTGTCTACACCTATAATATTTGCTTAAGCAATAAAAATACAATTTATTTACGGAGGTTTCTAATGGCACTAAAACTCAAGGTTACGGATATTTCTTGTGAGAAGTGTGCGGAAAAAATCACTGAATCTATTCATGTCATGGAACCTAATGCTCTGGTAAATGTAGATGTTAAAGACAAAACAGTCACTGTGGAATCTTCTGCTGCTGAGGAATCCATTAAACAGGTAATTGTTGCAGCTGGTTTTCACATTGAAGGCTATTGATTATAATTTCTGTGTTTACCGAAAATTGGATATACTATTACCTGTGGTACTTAGCTATATGTATTTATTCACATCAAGTAAATAAATATTAAATAAATATTTTTCCATACTATAACCTAGCTAAATATTTAGCCAGATAAATCATCAAATTCCAGACTCAAGAAATTAAATTGAATTTAACTACCAGAATCATCAATCACACGTTGACAATCAATGACGGAGGCGCGTTCTTGCATGGCTTTGACTAAAGCTTCGTAACTTGACCAATTTTCTTGGAGTAAGGTTTTAGCTTGGAGAAAATGAAATTTTTGTTTCTGTAAAGATTGTGATTGAGAAAAACCCAAGGCTGCTAAAACTCCGGCTAATTTGCTTTTGTCATCAGCGCCACCTTCCGCATGAAGATAAACTAAAGTTTCTGCTACGATACCAGCCATCCAAATTGTACAATAGCGGTCTAGGATTTGGGTGCTAATTGTCCCTTGTTCTAATTGAGATGCTAATTGACTATCATCAAATCTCACACCACCTTGTCCCGGTTGCTTTTGTTGCCAAGCTTCCCAAGCGTTCAGTGCATAGTCAGTTATGGGAACATTTAGCAGATGGGCTGCGAGAAAATGACCAGCTTCGTGGTGAATAATGCGATTGCGGTGTTGGGGAGAGAGCCCAGCGATCCAATCTAAGACTATTGTACCGCTTTGACCTTGGAAATTAAAATTATCGAGAGTGGCTATTCCTAAAATAGTGAAGGTAGCAATTGCTGGTACTGCTGGGGACAAGTGAATTAATGGACCCAACAAGACAGAAAAAGTCATCAGAAAGATAGATATTGCAACTAAATTTAAGGCAGTCTGACTCATAAGGTTTTTTAGATTCTTAATTCTTAATTCTTAATTCTCTAAGTTCTTGACACTTGGCTTCTGCCGCTTGATAAGCTGCTAAATAATCTTGACCACCCAACATCACGTCACCGTAATATTCATAGGGTGGATCACCATAAATGGGTAATGGGTTGTCTTCTGGGTAATCTTCTTTTGATTCTTCAATAATCGCTTTTAATTGCTTGATGCCAAAGCTTTGTGCGGCGAAGTACCAAAGTTTTTCTGGGGTTTGGTGGAGGTGTGGCAAGGTGGGGTCAATAATAGTAACAATAGTCTCGCTGACCGGGGCGGCGCTTAATTCCATCCAACTATGTTCAATGGGTTGGCATGGCATTTCACCAATGACTAAAAATCCCTGCACATATTTGGCTTTTTCTGTGGCTAATACTGCTTTGTAAGCATTATCAAATGGCTGATTGGCTTTACTTTTGATGCTTTTAGCAATTTCCATTGAAAGTGTTTCATTCAATGCTTTGTTCATTTAGGGCGACGATTAGAGCAGTGACTATAATATATTAACATTTGTATCTATCTAGCTAGGTAAGTTTTTGCGAGGAGAGTTTTTACTCTACAGTAATTAAAGGCTTGGGTATATCAGTTTTTTGCCGCACTGATTGCTTTGTGATGAGTTCTACAAGGTCCATGCCGTTACTGATTACTCCGGGTACACTGGGATACCCCGCTGTGGCCCCGACAAGAAAGAGGTTAGGCAATTCTGTTGTATATCCTAAGCGGTTTAAGCCCACTTGTTCAGGTACTAATTTTGCACCGTAAATATTACCTTGGGGTTGTCCTAAATAAAATTCGCTGGTGGTGGGTGTACCAGAAATTTTCATCCGGGCGTAGTTGTCTACGTCTGGGATTAAATTTCGGACACTGGTCATGATTTGCTGGTAAAATTCGCGTTTTTTGGCTTTATAGCCTTTGGGATTACTTTGGTGCAAATATTTAAATGGGGCATAAGGACAGATTGTGGCAATTTCTAGGATATGATGCCCTGGTGGTGCAATTCCTGGTTCTCTAGATTTCATGGTTGGACAAGAAAGGAAGATCCACGGTTGGCTGAGGTCACCCTGAAGTTGGCGTTCGTATTCATTGTTTAAATTACCTGTGGGGTAGTACCAAAGATTCCAATTACCAATTCCATATTTTTGGGGTTGAAAGCGGCTGTCTAAACCTAAGTAGATATTAAAAACACTAGCTGAGTATTGGTAATTGGTGAGGCGTTGGTATTCTCTGTGAGTTAAGGCTTTTTTATTGTGCATTAATTGGACAGTTAATTTGGGGTCAAGGTCACTGATATAAGCGTAGTTGGCTTTGTAGGTTTGAGTACCAGCTATGACGCTTTCTACTTTGTTGTGATTAATTTCAATATGGGTCACGGGGGTGGAATATTTAATCACGCTGCCTGCTGTGGTGATGGCATCAGTAATAGTGTCTACAAAGGATTTAAAATGATGTCTGGGGTAGTAAGCGCCCTCTGAGTAGTCCCAAACTAGGGAAGTATGGGTGATTAGGGCGATTTGATTGGGTGGTAGTGCATAGTCACCACTTTGCCCCGCTAGCAGTGCTTGTAATTTGGGTGATAAGCCAACATGGTTATATAAATCTTGCAAAGTCCATGTCCGCTTTTTATATAAGTTGAGATATTTTGGCAATTTGAACCAGTCACTCCACTGGCGATTAAACCAGTGTATTTCTTGCACTAGGCTATGAATTTCTTGATGGATTTGCTGAATTTGATTACAGTAGCGGTTAATGGCATCAGTTTCTTCGGGAAAGGTGGAGAGTAGACGCGTTCGCAGATTTTCCCATCCTAAGGGAATTTTAAAATTTACTTCTGGTGTAATTACTCGGTCTATACAGTCTGGGTCGAGGCTATTAAAGGCGACATTGCGCTGAATGTAATTGAGGAATTGCCCTATGGTTTGACTGGGGGCGCATTGAGAAATGTAGTGCACGTCTGCACAAAAACTGTATTCGCCACAATCAAAAGTGTGGCAACAGCCACCGGGTAAGTAATGTTTTTCTAAAACTGCCACTCGATACCCTTGTTTAGTTAGGCAAGCCGCGGCTGAAAGTCCACCTAGTCCGGCTCCCAGAATGACATAATCGAAATTGTTCATGATATTTTGTTCAGGTTTGTTTTGTATGTTTACCTGCCCAATTAGTTCTTATGTCATTCTCAGCAATTGAGGAAGGTTAGTTGTCTAACTCAAGTTAGAATAGCTAAATTCTTGGGTGAGATTTTAGTTACTCCACATTTTGGGGTGTCATTAATAAGGGATGAGGATTAAGAGTTTTAATTTAAATGTGCTAGGTGAGGAATTAAAGTTTTTAAAGCTTTACCTCGATGGCTAATTGACTTTTTTAATTCTTGCGACATTTCTGCAAAGGTCAATTGCTTTTCTGGTACGTAAAATATGGGGTCGTAACCAAAACCATTTTTACCACGGGGTGCATGAAGAATTTCGCCGCGACATATGCTTTCAGATTCTAAAGCAATCGTACCATCGGGGCGAGCGATGGCGATGGCGCAGACAAATTGAGCTTGGCGATTGACTGCGTTACCTAGTTCTTTTAAGAGTCTAGCAATACGGTCTGGGTCGCTGGTGCCATAACGTGCTGAATATATTCCTGGTGCGCCGTTTAAAGCGTCTACTTCTAAACCAGAATCGTCAGCGATGGCCCATTGTCCTGTAATTTGGGCAGTTTGGGAAGCTTTAAGACGAGCATTAGCAGCAAAGGTTTTGCCTGTTTCTTCAATTTCTAATTCTTCTGGTTTTAAAGTTAATTGCCAACCAGAATTGGCTAGATAGGCTTGCATTTCCCTTAGTTTACCGGGATTGTTTGTAGCTACTACGAGTAATTTTGTCATCATGTTTTTACTTAATAGTTAACAGTTAACAGTTGTCATGGATTACTGACAACTGTTAGGCTATATTATTCTGCCCAATTTTTCGCCCAAGCAAGGGTTTGATGCACTTGTTGAAGTGTCGGTGCTTCACAATACAGACGTAATACTGGTTCTGTACCGCTAAAGCGAATCATTAACCAGCTGTTGTCCGCTAGACGGAATTTGTAGCCGTCTATGGTTTGGCAATTAATTACGGCTTGATTGGCAATTTCTGTTAGTGGTTTGGTTTGTAGTTGTTGTAAAAGATGAGATCGCACTTCCATGCTTGCCAAAGGTAAATCAATGCGATCATAAGCTGAAGTGAAATTTGTTTTTTGTTGTAAGGAGTGATGATAATTGCCTAAGTTTTGACCAGATTCTACTATTGCTTCTAGGACATACAATGCTGATAGTAGGGCATCACGTTCGGGAATATGACTACCATAACCGATTCCTCCTGATTCTTCACCTCCTAATAATACGTCTGCTGCTAACATTCTGTCGGCGATGTATTTATATCCTACGGGGGTTTCAAAGACTGACAAGTTATGCAATTGTGCTACACGGGGAATTAAGTCAGAGCCACTTACGGTTTTGACGATTTCACCGGTAAAGTTACGTTTTGCGGTTAAATGGTCAATTAATATGGGGATTAAGATTTGGGAACTCAAGAAGTTGGCGTTGCTATCTACTGCGGCTATGCGATCGCAGTCACCATCGAATACTAGTCCCACTGCTAAATTTGATTGATTTGTTTGACGGTGTGTTTTGATTATTGAGAATAAACGAGTTAGGTATTTTGGTAAGGGTTCTGGAGCACCGCCTTCAAATAAAGGGTCGCGATCGCTGTTGATTTCGCGAACACCATCGCCTAGTAATTTACCTAATCCCCCAGATGCTGTACCGTGCATTACATCGGCAAATAATGTTAACTTACCACAAGCGATGGCTTCTTGAATTTTGCCAATATTCACTTTAGCTTTGAGGGCTGTGATGTAGCTTGTCCAGGGATTAAATTGTTCTTGTTTGCCGGGAGTGGCTACAGGAGAAGATGCACCTGTAGATAATAAAGTTTCTATTTCTTTGGTGATTTCTGGTGCTACTGAACCACCAAAATAACCCTTGACTTTTAATCCTAGATATGATCCAGGGTTATGACTGGCTGTAATTACTAGCGCCCCCAAAGCGTTGAGTTCTTTAGCCGCCCAACTAAAAGCCGGAGTTGGCGCATAGGTTTCGCTTAATAAAACGTCAAATCCCATAGCGGCAACAACATCGGCTACAGTACGAGCAAAGTTTTCCGCCATAAAGCGGCGATCGTAGCCGACAACAATTGTTTTGCTACCAACTATAGAGAAATAGCTATCATATAATACTTTTGCGGCAGCTGGCGCCACCAATGCTAGCCGTTCAAATGTGAACTCATCACCAATAACACCCCGCCAACCGTCTGTGCCAAACTTAATAGATTTAGTAGCAACTGGCATTAAGTTATCCTCACTATTTACGAGAGGATTTTAGCATTTGTTACAGGGATAAAAGCATAGTTAATTTTCACTTTAAAAAAGGTTTACAGTAAAGTCTACAGTAATGATCATCGCTATTCAAGCCCCATGAATTTTTAGTAAGTGAAAGTGCATAATCACTTTCTTATAAGGTAACAAAAAAATATGTAAAACTACATATGCAAATATCAAAAAACTGCTCTCGTCAATCACCGCTTAAGTATTTAAACTATTAATTAATAGCTAGATAATTCTACAAACGACTGGAAAACCTATACTTCTAATACTTTATTTAAGAAAACTGCATAGTAGGTCAACTTATGCTACAAATGTATTATACCATTACTGAAAATTACAAATACTACAAGCCTCAAATGACCGACAGATTTGACTCAACATTAAGCAGCGCGATATATTGCCGACCTGGTGTGGGATTAGGCAGAGTAATCGCGTTATTTGTGATTGAGGCCAGGATATATCGGGTTGTGGGCGGTAAATCTGTAAACCTTGGCCTACGGAAAGCAGTTTCTAAAGGCCTGAATGCAGATGAACTTATCCAGAGCGGGAAGTACAAATGTTGTCTAGCACTGGCATAGTGCAGAGAGTATCAACTAGCCTACCCCCGTACCTGATCACTAGAGGCGGGGGTTATTTTTTGAGGAAAGTTTTATCTATGCAAGTTCAACAGCAGAGTCAGCAAGCGCACATATTACAAAATTCCGTGGTGGTGTTCTCCAAGAACTATCTACCAATAGCACGTATCAATATAAAACGAGCAATAGTGCTATTACTGACAGGTCAAGCGGAATCTTTGAATTTTGGCATAACAAAGCAGTGGGAAGTACGTTCTCCTAATGTTGTATTAAAAGTACCTGAACACATCCGCTTGACCGTTACCAATCCCGAACGGCATTGGAAAGTGCCGGCTGTAAACCGTCGTGAGGTGCTGAGACGAGACAATCACACCTGCCAGTACTGCGGTAGTACAAAGCATCTCACACTTGATCATGTCATCCCCCGCTCAAAAGGTGGCCAGCATACATGGGACAATGTTGTTACTGCCTGTGAACGATGCAACTCAACAAAAAGCGATCGCTTACCACACGAAGCTGGAATGATACTGAAAACCAAGCCCAAGGCTCCAATGCACCCCGCCGTGGCATTTGCTGAACAGTTCTGGAATGCACAACGCCTCAATGAAACTGATTAAATTACATCAAATCATTTGTAGGGTGTGTTGTTTTGCAGCGCAACACACCATCCTTGATTTGCGGATTGATTTGTTGCAGTAGTTGATGCAATTGCTCTGTTGAATAGGACTGTAACAAACTGACATTGAGAGGAGCTTGAGTGAGATATTGGGTATAGGATGGTTGTAAATAAGGAGCGTATTCTGGACGGTTGAGAAGGTGTGTTTGCCAAAAAGCCAAATTTAAAGCTTGAAGATAAGAATAAGCAGGGGTACGCTCTGGCCCCAGTAAAGCCGATGGTATGGGTAAGACATTATTTTCTAAAATTGTTTCAGCGATCGCAGTGAAATGAGTAGCATTTTCAATTAATACTAAGTATTTATGAGGAGTAGTCAGCCAAGTAAAAGGGCGCACCTGCTCAGATATAATTGGGGTAGCAATATCCTGACTGTTGGCCACTATCATCACAGGAATTTGAATTTGGCTGATTTCGCTTTTACCAAAAATTGAACTAGATAAAGGATTAATAGCCAATACAGCTTTAATACGTTCATCTTGGAGTTTGTAGTGTTTGGGTTTTAACTTGGTTACTTGACACTGCAAAAACAACGATAAATTAAAAGTGGAAATGTTGGGACTACAATCTTGTTGCAGTTGGTGGAAATTAATCTTTGCTCCTGCCAAAGTTAATACAGTATAACCACCAAAAGAATGCCCAATTGCTCCAACTTGGTGAAAATTGAGTTTTCCTCTGAGGTCAGGATTTAATACTTCTTGGCGTTCAAGTTCATCTAGTAGAAATTTAATATCTAAAGGTCGGTTAATAAATTCTTTTGCTTCTATGGGGCCGGCTAAACCTGTTAAGTAGCGCTGAACGCGTTCCGCATTACTACCCGGGTGTTCTAACACCGCCACAGCAAAACCGTGTGATGCTAAATGTTTAGCCAAATAAGCAAAAGAAGAACGGTCAGAAGCAATACCATGAGAAATGATAATCAGAGGAAAAGGTGGTGAAGACTCTTTGGGGGTTGTTGAGGGTGTTGCTTCTGGTATGTAAAGATGTGTAGGGATGATGCGAGCGCGTTGAGAATCTGTGAAAATAAACTCTTTTCGCTGCCAGGTAAATGAACCAGGTGATACCAAATCCGACCGTTGACCAAAGTCAATGTTAGTATTGACAGCTGAAGGATTTGATGGTTCGTCAGATGTAGCTCTGGCGATGGCTTCTTGTTGAATCCAAGCCACAACTTTATTCCTATTCTCTAATACTTGCGATAATTCATCGACTAACTTTAGTCCCTCAGTAAAATTTAGCCGCACTGTAGGCGAGGGAAACCGACGTAGGAAATTGACAACTGTTAAACCGTCTGGATGAGCAGCTGCTAGTATCAAAGCACCTCGTAGCGCATAAAAGCCATTGCGCCCAGATTCTGTGCGGACTAGGTATCCTAAACTTTGTATGAGGTCTTCGCCTATAGGTGAATAAGTTACCTGAGACACAAGGGTAGGAGTAACATTAAATTGTCGTTGAAGCAACTGTCGTAATTGGGCGAGTTGCTGAGGATTAACCTGGTTGGCATAAAAGGAAAATTCATCAGTGATTTTACCTTTTTTAGCAAAGATTTCTAAAGAGTCAACGGTGAGGGAAAATTCACCAAAGGGAGGGTAAAAAAAGCTAATACGTTCAGCCCCAATTCCAGGACTAGCAGTCAAAAACGTAGATAGCACCCCTAAACTTAGATATTTAGCAAACTTATTCATTAATTTAATCGAGTTAATATATGATGAGCATAGTCAACCGAACTAAACCCACTTGAAGTATATATTACGCCTAATGTGAATTAGGAAAAAGGCGGGAGAAGTAAGAAGATGAAAGTTACCAGCTTTTCAAATCAGACTTCCCCCATGAATAGCATAGACCTAGGAACGTTAATTACAACAATCTTTGTACTGGTAGATGATTGG
>NZ_JANQDJ010000033.1:0-57107 GCF_029891685.1 Umezakia ovalisporum Ak1311
CGATTCTCTTAATACCGTCATGTCCCACCTCATGATTTGTTGAACTAAGGGAATATCTAATACAAAACTAGCAAAAAATGATAATAGAGGTTCTAAATCTTGTAGTTGCTCATCCCGTCTTAACTCTCTCACCGCTTGGCGTAATTTATCTTCCCTGCTTCCACCTTGCAAAATTGGTACAAATGGCAATAGGGTTGATATCTTCTGCTCAAATACCAGATTAACATCCACTTCCCACAGGTTAATTACTTGGTAATCTTGATAGGCTCTTATCCCTAATATCTCTGATTCGTAACGTTGGGGTATGGTTTGTTTACTGCTTGGGGGGAGGATATTGATTAAAACTGGATGTACTCTTAAGTTATAAGGTTACTGATTTTTGTAAAACTTGAACCATGATTCATATACCTTAACTTCATCGTTATGAATGATTTAATTATACTTGATAGAAAATAAATTGTCCCAAGTATCAATTACCAGGGCATCACATCATCTAACCGCAGTTGCAGGAGAGTAAAAGAGGCTTAACCGATGACAAGGCGGTTAAACAGCTTGTTTCATAAGGGATAGAGCCTGAAAACCCCGTTGAAAAAAGAGGCATTTCGGAATATGTGTAAATGTTTATTTGTATTCAATGCAGCTAAATAAAGTATTTTCAGCATCTTCATGAATATACGTAGCTTGTATAATAAATTTTTCAATTAACAATATAAAATAAGTATTTATATTGATGTATGCGGGGGGGTGAATGGTAATATGTACCGAGAAAAAATCGTCTACCAAAAGACATATTTTTTTCTCAACCCAATATTTTTTGTAAACAGGGGAACTTACACCATGATTCGTCGTTTTGTCTTAGCTTCCGCCATCTTAATCGCTGCCGGTTCTGCCGCTCCTGCAATGGCAAATACAGCATCAACTGATTTAACTGTCCAAGCTACTGTGATTGCTGGCTGTACTATTTCTACGGATCCAATTAATTTTGGCGATTATGACCCAATTGGTAACCATAGTGTTAATGCACTATATGCAACCGGAACGGTGATAACAACTTGCACTAGTGGTTCATCAACACGTATTACTTTAGATCAGGGTGTTTATGCTGATCCAGCGTCTACTAATAATGCCCCATTGCGTAGGCTTAGTGATGGTTCTGGTAATTTTCTTTCTTATGGACTTTCCCAGAACGCAAGTGGTAGTTTAGTTTGGGGAAATGACGCAAATAGTGATTTAGAAGTGCTGGGAACTGGTTCTGCACAAAATAATACGATTTACGGTGCAATCCCACCAGGACAACTCACTTCAGTTGGTTCATACAGTGATACTGTAGTAGCTACAGTCGATTTCTAATACCTTAGATGGCGGACTTATTCAAAGATGGCGGACTTATTCAAGAAGTCGGCCATCTGTTTCTTGAGAGGTTGTTTGAAAAGCTATCCATTACCCACATCTTTCTTAACAATCTTCAAACTCATAATGTTTTACCGTACGTACCAACCAAAACTGCTTTTTTTCCTCAGCCTGGTATTTGGCCTATCCCTAAAACCCTCAACAGCTTGGGCAGGTAATTATAGCGTTAATCCCATTAATGTTGTTCTTTCTCCCAGAGTTGCCACTGCTCTGCTGAAATTACGTAATCAGGATACCAGTGCTGCCAGTTTTCAATTCAAAGTATTCAAATGGGAACAAAATGCCCAAGGAGAAGACAAACTCACTCCTACTGAAGATATTATTCTGTTTCCATCTCTACTTACCGTAGAATCCCAGGGAGAGCGACAAATTAGACTCGGTTCTAAGGTTCCCATTAATACTGTCGAAAAAACTTACCGACTAATTGTGGAAGAACTACCCACAAAAACCAGTCAACCCACTCAGAATGCAGTCCAAATCTTAACTAATTTAAGTATTCCTATTTTTCTACAACCGAACCAAATCAACCAGTCAGGAAAAATGGGACAACTAGCAATCAAAAAAGGTAATTTATCTTTTGAGATTAATAATACTGGTAATGTGAATTTTCGGCCACAGCAGATAACAGTGCAAGGAGTAAGTGCCACAGGGGAAAAAATTATTGAAACTTCTGTTAATAGTTGGTATATTTTAGCGGGTAATACTAAATCCTACAGTGTAGAATTACCACCCAAGGAAAAATGTAATGGGGTCAAGAAACTGGTAGTGGAAGTCAAAACCGCAAAAACCACCTTTAAAGAAACCCTAGATACTCCCCAGGGGGCTTGTGCCGCTGCTTACCCCCATTAGTGCCCCTTACCAAGGGGGAACTGGAGTCTTGTCCTCCAACCTAGAGACATTCCATGAAACGTCTCTACAGGGGTTCTAGTAAACGCACATTTAATTTTTAGAGATGTCTAATCATGAAATTTCTGAATTCACCTATTCCTATCTGCGTTTATCTGCGTTTATCTGCGGTCATTTTTTTTCAAAATCCTTACAAAGTCGTCCTCAGTTGCACAACGTCCTGGTAATTTCCCGCCGGCACATTTTGCCCTGCCGGAATCTTAACATGAACATTGACATTACTGGCTGAACCCGTACCAGTCAATGACAAACCAGTGTCATTAGTATTCCCCCAAATTATTGTCTTAGATTCATCTTGATATAATTCATACAATAAGAAATTTCCCTCACCATCAGTCATGCGGCGCACGGGGTTAGTGTCTGTGGAGACATCAGTGGGATTTTGTCCTTGTCCCAGGGTAATTTTCCCAGGAGTATTACTCGGTAAAGTGATAGCGATTGGTAATGTTACTGTTGCCGGAGTAGAGGGATTAGTTATGTTCTCAACTGGTATTGGCACAGGAGCAGCAGGTGGGGTAATTATAATACTAGGAACTACTGAAGCAGAAACATTCAAATTAGCATTTGCGCTACCTGCCATTGTGGGAGCAGTGGAACTAGCCATAAGTAGCAAAACAGTTAATAAAGAAGGGCGCAATTTCATAGTTTTATGTGTGGTTTTATGCGTGGTTTTATGCGTGTAAATAATGGATGGTGGTTGCTGTTAGTTTCTGCTTGGAGTTTTGCAGTGTGTTCTGAGGTTGCTGCACAAGAACAAAATGCTATTTTGGAACTTACCGTTAATCAGGTGGCTAAAGAAGCAATTTTTGTGATTTTACGCCCCCAGGATATTTTTGTTAGTCTTCCTGATTTAGAAAAAGCCGGGTTAGAAAGTTTCGCTGGTGGTCGAGAAACTATTAATAATGAAATTTATGTTTCTCTGACTTCCTTAGCTCCCCAGTTAAGCTATTTTTTTGATGAAAAAGCCTTAACTCTAAGTATAACAGCCCAACCAGAATTATTAAAGAGTAATTCATTTAATTTAGGTCGCCAGTCACCCCAAAATATTACCTATAGTCAAGACACTAGTGTTTTCTTTAATTATGCTTTTAATTTACCTGTTGACGTTGAAAAATTCAACCTCAACAATTATACATTTTTTGGAGAGTCAGGATTAAGTATTAATAATAGTTTACTTTATAGCAGTTTTTCTCGTAAAACTGATGGTTCTTGGCTGCGAGGCTTAACAAATTTCACCTTAGACAATCCCCAAAAAATGACTAAATGGGTAATTGGTGATTCCTTTGTCAGTGCGGGGGATTTAGGGGGAGGAATGTTTATGGTTGGTGTGAGTAAGTCACGGGATTTTGGACTAAATCCTAATGTCATTCAACAACCAACTTTTAGTTTATCTGGTGTAGCCTTAACACCTTCCAAAGTAGAGGTTTTTGTGAATGGACAAAGAGTAAATCAAACAGAAGTTCCCCCCGGTCGCTTTCAATTTGATAATTTACTCCTACCCTCCGGTAGTGGTTCTACAAAAGTTGTAATTCGTGATGCTTTGGGTCGAGAACAGGTAATTACTTCACCTTTTTATTTTGCTCCGGGGTTACTAAAACCCGGTTTATCTGACTACAGTTTTAATTTCGGTTTACAGCGATTTAAACTAGACTCTGATAATTTTAATTATGGTTCTCCGGCTTTTCTCGGTCGCTATCGTCAGGGTATCACCAACTCCCTGACCCTGGGCGGGCGTTTGGAAGTTGCTAGTAACCTAATTAGTGGTGGTTCTACTCTAACCACTACCCTACCTTTTGGGGCTTTAGGACTATCCCTAGCCGCCAGTAGTGAATCAGGAATTACCGGTGCTGCGGCTGTCCTCACTTATAGTTATTCTGGTCGTAATATCGGTTTTGGTGGTTCGGTGCGGCTGTTGAGTGACCGATATGCTAATTTAAGTTTGACAGCATTAGATGACAGAGCCAAGTTAGAAAATAATGCTTTTATTTCTGTCTCTCCCACCCGTGATTTGAGCTTAGGTTTGCAGTATGCATCCTCAGATTTCCGTGACAAAGGACATAGTAACCGCCTAGCTTTCACCAGCAGTTTGCGTCTCAATTCCCGTGCAGATTTATCTATAAATCTCAGCCAGTCTAACCAACCTACACAACCAACTACAAATGAACTATTTATCGGTTTCAATTATACTTTAGGTAATGCAAGGGCTAGTATTAATCGGGAAAATACCAATGGTAAAACTGCAATTAACTCGACCGTATCTGTACAGAAATCTCCACCGGTAGGTAATGGCTTGGGCTACCGTCTTCAGGTTAACCCCAACGGGGAAAAAATTCCCGCCAATGGTAGTATCCAGTATCGCGCTCCCTTTGGTGTTTATGAGTTAAACCTCAACCGCAATAATGGTAAAAATAGTGGCTCTGTTAATATCTCTGGTAGTATTATCGGCATAGGAAATAGTGTTTTTCTTGCCCCTTCTGTCACCCAAAGCTTTGCACTCATAGAAGTTCCAGGGGTGCGGGGTGTCCGTGGTTACAGTAATAATCAGGAAGTTGGACGCACTGATTCTCGCGGTAATTTAATAATTACTAATCTGCGTCCTTATAATGGAAATAATTTAAAAATCCAAGATCAAGATATTCCTTTAAACTACAAAATTGATGCTAATGAAAAAGTAATTACTCCACCTTTTCGAGGTGGGGCGGTTGTGCGTTTTCCTGTGCAACTAATTCAGAGTATTGTTGGTACTTTGTCGGTAGAAACATCAGGAAAAACTGTAATTCCCTCCTATGGTCAGTTAAATATCACTGTGAATAATCAAATTATTAACTCACCTATTGGTAAGGAAGGAGATTTTTATTTAGATAGTATTGCTCCGGGAAAATATGCAGCTAATGTGGACTATGAAGGTGGTATTTGTAATTTTGAGCTAACTATTCCCCAGTCTCAGGAACAAATGATTAATTTAGGCAATTTAAAGTGTATCCTTCCTTAAAGGGTGTTTTACCAGATTCGGCGATTCAAGAGTCATTTGAAAAATGCGGGTTTTGCTTTTTCCCTACGAAAGATTGTAATTAACCTCACTCCCGCAGATTTAAGAAAAGAAGGATCTGCTTTTGAGTTTCCATTCAATTAATGTCCCCAGGGAGTGGGGACTTTTTCAATCCATAAATCATCTTCAATCACTTTTAGTTTCCATTCAATTAATGTCCCCAGCGATTGGGGACTCCCATGCACCCGATCGCTTGGGTTAATTCCATATTGTCGTTTCCATTCAATTAATGTCCCCAGCGAGTGGGGACAGTAAAAATTGAAAAACGTGGATATACACGTGTTTTGTTTCCATTCAATTAATGTCCCCAGCGAGTGGGGACTTCCTTCCATTTTTTCTTAAATCAATGCTGCTGCAGCAGTTTCCATTCAATTAATGTCCCCAGCGAGTGGGGACGTTGGGATGTCAGGCTGTGGGATATGGGTACAGGAGTTTCCATTCAATTAATGTCCCCAGCGAGTGGGGACCTTCCTGACGGGAAGACGATCGCTATCATATGTAATTGGCGTTTCCATTCAATTAATGTCCCCAGGGAGTGGGGACCAGATTGAAGCATACTGGCATGAAGATGCGGACGGTTGTTTCCATTCAATTAATGTCCCCAGCGAGTGGGGACTACAACAGTCAGAGAAGATAAACAGAGTTGTTTAGAGTTTCCATTCAATTAATGTCCCCAGCGAGTGGGGACAAAAACTTTATTCCTATGGACAATAGGTTCTTTGAGTTTCCATTCAATTAATGTCCCCAGCGAGTGGGGACTTCTAGATATTCTTCGTTACGCTCTAAGAGCTAATGAAGTTTCCATTCAATTAATGTCCCCAGCGAGTGGGGACAACGACATAGGCACCAGATTCGATATCCAAATCCAAGTTTCCATTCAATTAATGTCCCCAGCGAGTGGGGACCTCTGAGCCACTTCTCTATGCTGATAGAATTCTATTTGAGTTTCCATTCAATTAATGTCCCCAGCGAGTGGGGACTTACAGAGATCGAATGCGAGTTTTACTCGCTCGAGACTGTTTCCATTCAATTAATGTCCCCAGCGAGTGGGGACTACTTCACGGAGCTTGAATGCGAGTTTCTATCATTAGAGGTTTCCATTCAATTAATGTCCCCAGCGAGTGGGGACACGAAAACCCGACAGAGAAAGTCGAGATGTTTCTTAGTTTCCATTCAATTAATGTCCCCAGCGAGTGGGGACATGACTACCCAAACCTAGCCGCCCTAGACGGTTGCGTTTCCATTCAATTAATGTCCCCAGCGAGTGGGGACTTTTTCGGAGTGGAGAGGAATTTTATTCCTTCTTCAGTTTCCATTCAATTAATGTCCCCAGCGAGTGGGGACGAGAAACTCTATAGTTACGTGGATGTCCCAGACCAGCCGTTTCCATTCAATTAATGTCCCCAGCGAGTGGGGACTGAGATTTAGCCTTTAGGAGGCACATTATGATTAACGTTTCCATTCAATTAATGTCCCCAGCGAGTGGGGACTCAGGTATTTATATCGTTTAATGAGTCATTACCTGATGTTTCCATTCAATTAATGTCCCCAGCGAGTGGGGACTCTTTTTTTCAATTCCCAGCGAGTCCGCACACATCGAGTTTCCATTCAATTAATGTCCCCAGCGAGTGGGGACAAGATCATAATAAATTGTGGTGTAGACCCACCTCTCAGTTTCCATTCAATTAATGTCCCCAGCGAGTGGGGACTCTATGAACTGCGAGCCCATCAACTACAGTGAAACGTTTCCATTCAATTAATGTCCCCAGCGAGTGGGGACACGAATATTCCCACTTACTCTACTCTCTCGGATTGTTTCCATTCAATTAATGTCCCCAGCGAGTGGGGACAAAAAGGTTTCTGAATCTAAAGCAGTACCCACACAGTTTCCATTCAATTAATGTCCCCAGCGAGTGGGGACAGGCTATTCTAAAGACCAAAGCTGCTTTCACTAGGTTGAACCGTTTCCATTCAATTAATGTCCCCAGCGAGTGGGGACTGTATAGATAATGGTTCTCTCTACGTAGATGACGGGTTTCCATTCAATTAATGTCCCCAGCGAGTGGGGACCCTAGAAATTCCTGACGGCTGTTGGGTGAAAGTTTGGTTTCCATTCAATTAATGTCCCCAGCGAGTGGGGACTTCTAAAAAGAGTGTACTCCAAGCGGAGTACGACAGTTTCCATTCAATTAATGTCCCCAGCGAGTGGGAACCACAAAGAAAGACCAATTCCCGGAGGGAAAAAATGGTTTTACGGTTTCCATTCAATTAATGTCCCCAGCGAGTGGGAACTCTTGCATTCTAAACACATACCCTGTAAGAAGTCTAGAGGCACTTTCCGAGGTTCAATAAACTTAACCGCTGAAATGGAGTTTACCATAGTAATAAAAAACCTGAAATCCTTATACAGCAAGGAACCGAAGTTCAAAACATGAGAATCACTATTTCAGCTATTTTCATTGAACTTCGGTAATAGTTAACTGGTGCATCACAACAGTGTTTAGGGGGAAGCGCCATCCCACTATATTCCATCCTTTGTAACGGCATAGCTTGGGGGTGGAGTGAAACCTCATCATAAATATTTAGCGCAATGCCGGTGTAAAACTCTTATATTCTTAAAAATCTACTCAAAGATAGATGACAACATTACCTAAATAGTACAAATGAGACCAAATAAATAAATGACACATTTATTTTGTTGTGTCCATTTGAGTTTGGTATTATAAATTTCATCTACTTAAACTTTTGCTGTTTCTTCTTATAAGTACGCATACCGTTAAATATTCAACTAACCATCAAAAGTAAAACTTACTGACACTCACCCCTAGTGCTACCCCCACTTGGAGTCAAACCAATCAAAACAGCTTCACTTGTTCCTCAAGTTCCCACCCCGGTTGTATCAAGGAAATCCCCACATCCTTAGAGTTAACACCTGAGCCAGGAAAATACCAGAAAAATAATCTAGAAACATCGAACCACAGAGGCCCAGAGTACCCTGAGTAAGAGCTAATCATCAGCCATATTAATAGATACTGTGTCTAATGTACTGATTAAGACAGAACTTAATTCCCTTGTCATTGGAATATGCTTCTTCCATAGGGGTATATAATAACTCAGTTGTTAATCAACGTATTTGTAAATATATCTCCAAAGATAGGTGACAGCAGTCTTTAAAATGTTGCAGCTTATGAAATCACAACTTAGGGTAAGTATCCAGGGACACCTACACATGGTCATTGTTGTAGTTTTTTCTGAGTAGATATTTTATTTTGGAAATTGTCACTAATTTTGCAGTTAGATAATGAGATAAAACCTATGGATAATAAAACTTCAAAACAACGCTCAAATCAACCTCAAAATCTAGCTTTTACTCGTCCAAAAACAAAAAAAGATAACAATAAAAAGTTGAGTTTAAAAGATAAATTTGACCCACAACTTCTAGAAAAAAATCCTTGGGGACAATTTTTATTATTTGTGGAAGATGTATATGTATATAAAAAATCTATCAGGTCCATTGAAAATCAAGGAAATAAACCTGGGGAAATTTTAAAAATTGCCATTAAAAACCTTAATGAAACCTATCAAGCATCTTGGGCAGAAATACTCAATCAAATTCCTCAATCATCTTGCCAAGAAGCTGATAAGTTCTACTATCATATATCTAACCGTAAAAAACTTACTCCACAAAAAGTTTATCAAGAATCTCAAGCAGCTATTAAAGGTCTAATTAATAATGCCGAATATGGATTTATATATAGCGACAATAGAGATATCGGACGTATTATCCAGCTATGTGATGCTATAAATTACTTTCACAAAAACCCTTCTAAGACTTATTTGATTCTTAGTCAACTAGAAGCTTATGTTCCAGGGGATGCTAAACCACTATTTACAGAATCCACAGTCTTTCAAAGCATCATTGAAGGTGGATCTCAGCAAAGGCTCACAGATTTTGGTATGGCCTTGATGAAACATTTTCGAGTGACTCACACCGCTATTAAAGATGAAACAGCTGGTAACCTCATTTTAAGTATGGGAGAGATTGAAAGGGAATTAAAAACTCAAATTACGACTTTAGAAGCAGAAAAATTAGAACTTACCAATGAGCTAAAACAAAGTCGTCAGCAAGTACGTGAAAATGCTCTAATTGAAATTGCTCAAGACCTTCAAAATTCTCCTCAACCTGGTTTACATCACATAGATAAAATCATCAGTTCCCTGGAATCTCAAATCAAAGAAACTGGAGAGGCTGAACTTTCATCTGATGATGCTCAGACGATATTTATTATCTTGCGTAATTTCATGACAATTTTGCAAAAACTAGGAATAGAAAGTTACCCCCAGTCTCTCCAAGAGAGTTTCACAATATCTGAACTTGAGTTAGCAAAATACACTTATGTGGGAACGCCTTTTACAAAAGAGAAGAAAAAAGTCAAGTGTATTCAGAAAGGCTGGAAAGTTAACGACAAAGTAATTACACCAGCTAAAGTCAAAGAGTTAATTCCTAGTTCAGAAGGTAATTAAAGAATTATATAAAATTAAAAAGGAGAGTAAACCATGGAAAAAAATATAGCAATACTACTAGACCTGGACAATATTAAACCCGAACTTGGGGAAATCGAAGATATTTGCAGAAGGTATGGTTCTGTAGTAGAACATCGTGCATTTTCCAACACACCAGCAGTATTAGCTGCTTATGGTAGTAAGCTACGTAATTTAGGATATCGGTTTGAATTAACCCCCGGACTTACAACCGTTGCACAAGAAGTTGATAATTTAATTTTCCGCACCTCTGAGGAACTAATTAACAATTCTCAACAAAAAATTAATATCATTGCTGTTGTGAGTAATGATAATGATTATGGCCAGCTATTCTCTAATTTAAGCAGTAAAGGCGTGCAAACAATAGCTATTGGTAATAATCAACTGGGAAATAAACTGAGAGAAAAAGCCACATATATTGAATTTATCCAAAATATTTTGCGCCCCACCTATCTGGGTATTGATTTAGGAACTACTAATACAGTAGTGGCCATAGCTAGCCAAACCTTAAGAAAAGAATGGACAGCTAATGTCATTAGTATTCCTGTGAAAAATGAGCAAGAAGGTTTACAAAATACACAACTAATTCCTTCCGCCGTGCGGTTTTCTCAATTAGATATTGCAGAAATAGGTAAGCATGTTCGCAGTCAATATTATGCTTTTAGAGATCAAACTATTTTGGCTTGGAAACATGATATTGGCACTCTTCAAGATGGTGTAGCTTTTAAATATCAACTTAGTATTGGTAATATTTCCCCAGAACAAGCAGCTGGAGAAGTGTTAAAGTTTTGTCGTCATCAATTAAGAGAAAAGCAAATAGATGCAGGGGGCGTAGTCATCACTCACCCTGCTTCTTATGAACCTGATGCTATTGCAGCCACCCGTGAAGCTGCTAAGTTAGCCGGTTGGGAAGAAGATAACATTGTTTTGCTACCAGAACCAAAAGCTGCTTTATATGATTTTTTATATAAACTGCAAAATAGAGAGATTTACGCTGATTTAGATCCCAGTGCTCCTTTAAATATTCTTGTTTACGATTTAGGGGGTGGAACTTTAGATACTTCATTACACAAAGTTGAATGGAATAATGATATTGCTCAGTTCTTTATTGAGGATATTTCCATTGGTTCCCGTACAAGAGTTGGAGGTGATAAAGTTGATGAGAAAATAGTTGATTATTTATTTAAAAACTATAGTAAAATCAATCGTTTATCTGAACCTGAAAAGGAAAAACTCTGGGATGAACTAAAAATATATACAGAAAAGTATAAGCAGGTTTGGGGTGCAAAATATTTAGATAATCCCAACAAGGAAGAGTTTATAATTCCGTTTGAATACGTTAGTTCTAGCTCTAACTTTTCGATTTTATATAGTTTAGGATATCTTCAAATGCAGGAAGCGTTAAAACAGTTGCTGTGTCCAGATATTACACCTGAACTACTAGAAAAGTTAGATCCCAAGACGGCTTTTAATCAATCTCCCTTTATAGATCGCCGTGACACCTTTGTTGTTCCTGTCCTCGATGTCCTGCTCAAAGCAAAAGATAAGTTGGGAGAAATACCTAAAATCAATGGAATTCTTCTCAATGGTGGGATGACATATTTCCCTTTAATTCGGGAACGGTTGAGAGAACTTTTACCGGGAACATTAATTTTGTCAGAGGGAGATCCAGACTTAGCAGTTGCTCGTGGTGCAGCATTTTACGCAGCTGGTACCGTGGGTAAGTTAGAAGGAATTAACCCTACAAATATTTGGCTAGAAGTTACAAATCCCCAAACTGAAGAATCAAAATTAGAATTGTTAGTTGCTCACGGTCAAAAGTATCCTTATCGCACAACTTTGGCTGGATTTCGTTTACCAGTATTTAACGAAGGTTTGATTGGTTTTAACGCCTGGGTGGGTATGGGTTCCGAAATTAATCAAAATACAACTTTACAACGTACTCGCTACCTTCACGCCGATGAAATTCGTGCTGCTAATATTCAACCAGGAGACTATTTGAACCTGGAGGTAGAATATACCTTTGATGAACGATTATTGCTAACATTGGTACATCGCGATCGCCCAGATGCTCGTTTTCGGTTAGAAGTCTCTTCCCAAGGAAAAGTACCCACAACTAACAACATTCAGCAAGCAGCCAGTAATAGAGCTATTGAGTTAATTCCTCAAATTCCCCGTTCCCGGTGCGGTAGAGAAATTAACCCCAGTATTCAGGTTAAATTTACTGAATGGGGAAGAATTACATTTAGCCTGGCTCAAAATTGGCAAAATGCTCATGTTCAAGACCAGAGAAAAACTCTAGAAAACCAGACTTGTCAAGCTAAAAATCGTTTATCTATCATTAACAGTTTATTGCAATGGTTAGAAACAGAAAGTCACACCAGACCTAACTTGCAACAAACCAGAAAAATTGTAGCAGTAATGTCTTTATCTAATATTATCCAGTGCTTACCTTCTGACAGTTCTGATGAGGTCAGAGAACTAGAACAAAGGTATCATAACTGGATTATGCGTCAGTTTAAAGCTGGTTTATCAAGGTACAGTCATATACATGAATTACACACAGCTATTTCCCTCGCTCCCGGTAAAATGTTGTGGTCAGACCTTGAGGAGTTAATTTACCAAGAGTTTACAATCATATCAAATTTACCACGTTCCGTTAATTTACTCAACTCTTTTGGTATTTGTGCAAATCCTTCTCAACTTAACATTACTCGTTTGATCTCTATTATCAATGGTAATCAGCATCTGGCTGTGCGCCAAAAAGCTTTCTGGGCCCTAGCCAGAATCATCAGCCCCGGTCAACCCCAAGAATGGCAAGCTAATGTTACTGATGTAGAAAAAGTAGCATCTTTTGTTTTAAATCAAGTGAAACATCATGTTAGTGAGCCTCAAATTGCTTTAGATGCTTTAGGGTGTCTCGCCCAATGTATTGGTTGGCATATTACAGGAAATCTACTTCATGAACGAATTGTCAATGAAATTTTATCTCTAGCAGACATTTATCTGCCTTGTCAACCTAGAATGATTTCCTTCCCAGGAATCTCCAATCAATTTGACCGCAAGTTAGAGTTAATAGAACTGGCTTTTAATTTGGATACTGCTAGTGATCAAGATGTGAAAGACCTAAAAACGTGGCTTTTGCAAATTGTTAGGGGTTGAAGCTCGCCGCCACCAGTAAGGCGGGCAAGGAATACACAAAAGTTAATATAGTCTTTAGTGTTCCAGTTTTTGCCACTGGTCTCTAGTATATGGAGCTAAGCGGATTCGAACCGCTGACCCCCTCAATGCCATTGAGATGCGCTACCAACTGCGCTATAGCCCCGTGGGATGCTTATTAATATTCCCTTAGTATTTCAATTTTGTCAAGTCTAATTAATAAATTCGTATCTGTATCTTCCTCTAGGGAGGATTTTTTTCATGACAATTGTAACAAATAACTCATACAATGTCCCATGAGAAAATAAACTACTAACATAGCAGCAGCCGCCACAGCAACCAATGCACCAGCCAACATTAAAGAAAACTCCTTATGCTCCACAGCTTTTTCCATCAGGTGCAGGGACCACGCCACTAAGGCTACGTCAAATAGTAAAATAAAAATCAGCATAATATTTCTTAATATTTATTCATAGTTCTAAATTTATGTTAACACCGTTTTAGAGAACTGTATCTAACTTGTGATGGATGTAGTTAAATTTTCATGATATTTTAGCAATCAAGATCACAACCGTACTGGTACTGAATTATCGCGTAAGTAGTTTTTTATTTCTGCCACGCTTAATTGCCCATAATGCAGCAGTGATGCTAGTAATGCGGCTTCTGCTTTCCCCTGAGTTAATGCCGTGTAAATATGTTCACAGTTACCTGCACCCCCAGAGGCAACAACTGGAATTTGTACAGATTCAGCGATCGCCCTTGTCAGATCCAAGTCGTAGCCAGCTTGAGTACCGTCAGCATCCATACTAGTCACCAGTAATTCTCCTGCGCCTCGTCTTTCTACTTCCTGTGCCCAACGTAAGGCATCTAAACCAGTATTATCCCTACCACCTCGCACATAAACATCCCACCCTGGATTATTGGCATCAACCCTGCGTCTAGCATCAATAGCAACAACTATGCATTGATTACCAAAGCGATCGCTAGCCCGATTAATCAAGTCTGGATCGCGTACAGCCGCAGAATTAATACTAACCTTGTCAGCCCCTGCTCGTAACAAAGCTTTAACATTTTCTAAGGATTGAATTCCACCCCCCACAGTCAAGGGAATAAAGACCTGTTCAGCAGTACGGTAAACCACGTCAATAATTGTATCCCGGTGTTCATGAGTAGCTGTAATATCCAGAAACACTAACTCATCAGCCCCGGCTTCGTTGTAAACCTTTGCCAGTTCTACGGGATCACCCGCATCTTTAAGGTCTACAAAGTTAACTCCCTTAACAACACGTCCCGCCTTCACATCTAAGCAAGGTAAAATTCTTTTAGACAACATAATAAATTTTTCACTCCTGGCTAATCCTGTGGAATTTAAATTCTAAATTGACGTGTGTAGTTCTCAGCAAAAAATTTTTCCTTGTGTTTACTCACAGCCATTACTTACTAGATGGCATTCAAACAGTCCTCCAGTTAAAGTTGATAGCTGAATTATGGCGATAATCTCCTCAAAAAAACAGCCTCAAGAACCCAACGGACAACCAAAGCCACCACGGGAGTCAAAACCCGCACCTACCAATGAAAACATTTTGCAACCTCAAGCTGCTACTGAAGAACAAGGTAGGCAAGAAGAAAGTATCAGGCCACAGCGATTTGCTGATTACGTCGGACAGAAAGACTTAAAAGATGTGCTAGATATTGCCATCAAAGCAGCGAAATCAAGGGGTGAGGTGTTGGATCACTTACTGCTGTATGGCCCTCCAGGATTGGGCAAAACAACAATGGCCATCATCTTAGCATCAGAAATGGGAGTAAACTACAAAATTACCAGTGCGCCAGCCCTAGAACGTCCCAGAGACATTGTAGGGCTATTAGTGAACCTTAAACCCGGAGATGTCCTGTTTGTTGATGAAATTCATCGTCTTTCCCGGATGACAGAAGAAATTCTTTATCCGGCTATGGAAGATTATCGTTTAGACATCACCATCGGCAAAGGTTCTGGAGCCCGCATTAGAAGTATACCCCTGAACAAATTTACTTTAGTGGGAGCAACAACTCGTGTAGGTGCATTAACCTCACCATTACGCGATCGCTTTGGCTTAGTACAAAAATTGCGCTTTTACGAAGTTGAAGAACTCAGCCAAATTGTATCCAGAACCGCCGAAGTTCTCAACACCCCCATAGCAGAGGATGGTGCTACAGAAATTGCTCGTCGTTCCAGAGGTACACCTCGAATTGCCAACAGGTTACTTAAACGAGTCCGTGATTACGCGGAAGTTAAATTAGCAGGTACAATTACCGAAAATGTTGCTGCTGATGCACTGCAACTATTTCAAGTAGATCCATGTGGATTAGATTGGACAGATCGGCGTATGCTAACTGTAATCATTGAACAATTTAACGGTGGTCCCGTGGGATTAGAAACAATTGCCGCAGCCACAGGTGAAGATACCCAAACAATTGAAGAAGTTTATGAACCTTACCTTATGCAAATCGGTTATTTAAGCCGCACTCCCCGTGGCAGGATAGCCACAAGCACAGCATACAAGCATTTGGGTTTTAAGCCGCCTAATGAACAGTTATCGTTACTATAATTAAGCGAAAATAGGGAAAGTAAGCAGGTGGAAATGCTCAATTCAGCACTTTTAAAGGTAAATTGTAAATGATGAAATTAATTGCTCTTGTTTTCAGTCTGTTGGTGTTTTTGTGCTGGAGTACACCAGCCGTGGTTGCTGCCCAAATCCCGACCATCACTCAAGAACAGTTAGAACAAGGAGATAAATGGGCTAATGAAGCTTTGGCTGCTACCAACAAAGGTGATTTTTCCACGGCGGAAATTTACTGGACAAAGATTGTTGAGAATTTCCCCACCAATGCAGGTGCATGGAGCAATCGGGGAAATTCCCGGGTGAGTCAAAATAAATTAGCAGCAGCATTGACAGATTACAACAAAGCCATAGAACTAGCCCCCAACGCCACTGACCCTTACTTAAATCGGGGTGCAGCTTGGGAAGGATTGGGCAAATGGCAAGAGGCCATCGCCGATTACAATCACGTTTTAGAACTTGACCCCAATGATGCCATGGCATATAACAACCGAGGTAATGCCAAATCAGGTTTAGGACAATGGCAAGAGGCCATAGGCGACTATAAAAAATCCCTGGAAATTGCCCCTAATTTTGCCTTTGCCCGTGCTAACTATGCCCTCGCCCTTTATCAAATCGGTCAAACCGACCCAGCCATCCGTGAGATGAGGAACATAGTCCGCAAATATCCCAAATTTGCCGATATGCGCGCTGCCATCACCGCCGCTTACTGGGTAAATGGCAACAAAGGCGAAGCCGAAAGTAACTGGGTAGCAGCTTATGGATTGGATAACCGCTACAAAGACATCAACTGGGTCAAAAATATTCGTCGTTGGCCCCCCAGTATGGTAGCAGCTTTAGATAAATTTTTACATCTTCAGTAAGCCTTGTTAATTTTACATTCCAGGCTGATGATCAAAAATTTATTTCATAAACCCTCAGCCAAATGTCCCTGTTTTCTGGTACATATCATTCTAAGTTACCGAAAATAGAGACCATGACCCACTTTGGATTGATATGTCCTGCTGCATCTGGTCATCTTTACCCTATGACTACATTGGGGTATGAACTAAAATCTCGCGGCCATCGGGTCACGCTATTCAGTATACTTGATGCTAAACCCAAAACACTGGCAGCAGAATTAGAATTTATAGCTATTGGCAAGTCTGAATTTCCTCCTGGGGCAATGGTTGAATTATTTACCCAGCTAGGAAAACTGAGCGGATACTCTGCATTGCAATATACCATCACTTTTATACAGAAAATGGCGGCTATCTTACTGCGGGAAGCTCCAGCACTCATCAAAGAAGCTGGGGTAGAGGCGCTACTAGTAGACCAAGTTTCACCAGAAGGAGGAAGCATTGCCGAATTTTTAGACATTCCTTTCGTGAGCGTCTGCAATGCCATGATGATTAATCGGGATGTCAGTGTTCCACCTTTTAATACTTCTTGGAATTACAGTACTAGTTCATGGGCACAGATCCGGAACCAAGGAGGTTACGCATTACTGAACCGCATCGGGCGACCAATGCGGAAAGTAATCAATGACCATCGTCAGCAATGGAAGTTACCGCCATATTCTCATCCCAACGATTACTATTCTCAACTAGCCCAGATTAGCCAACAGCCCCAAGAGTTGGAATTCCCTAGGAAGCATTTACCCCCATGTTTCCACTTCACCGGACCTTACCATGACCCAAAAACTCGCGCATCAATACCTTTCCCCTTTGAAAAATTAAATGGCAAACCCTTGATCTATGCTTCCCTGGGAACCATACAAAATCGCTTGTTACCAATTTTTAACAATATTGCCGAAGCTTGTAATAATCTAGATGCCCAATTAATAATTTCTCTTGGTGGTTCTGCTAGTCCAGAAGTTTTACAAGGTTTACCAGGAAATCCCCTCGTAGTTGGTTATGCACCCCAACTGGAATTACTGCAAAAAACCACCCTGACAATTACCCATGCAGGGATGAATACCACCTTGGAATCTTTGAGCAATGGGGTACCAATGGTTGCTATCCCCATTGCTAATGACCAGCCTGGTGTAGCAGCCCGTATAGCTTGGGCGGGATGTGGTGAATTTGTACCCCTGAACCGGGTAAATGTAACTAGGTTACGAACTGCTATCCAAAAAGTGCTAACGGAAGATTCTTATCAAAAAAATGCCCTGAGATTACAACAAGCAATTAATAATTCTGGAGGAGTGACTAGAGCAGCAGATATTATCGAGCAGGCGGTATCTACACAGAAACCTGTATTACCATAGAAAGTACCCAAAGTTTTTAGCATAATCTTAAACAACTCACTTTTTCAATAAGTCGGTGATCCCAGGTTGGAATAAGCCTCTCATCCGAGCAAGACATACACCCCCACCATAGGAGATTCACACATTAACACCAAATGCCACCGGGAGGGAAAGGGGGGATATGACCAAGTTTTCGCCGCCACTTTTTTCTTAACTTGGCAACACCAAAATCCATAATCTTCAAGTCCCCTAGACGAATACTATCCTTTAAAGGGTAGTACCACATTGCTAATTGATCCGTTTTATATTTCCTATCATTGTTAGGACTTACGGAACCGGCACAGCCATGGCAAAAAGGCCGCCATAATGCCAAACCTCTGAATAATCCCAGCCAGGGTTAGGCATACAATAGTCAGCATTCATTTAGATAATCATATTATTGGGCTTTATTTGCGCTTGATTTTTCTTTAAGTACTGCTAGTTAAATAGAATATTTCTTCCCTATCAAACATATCTAACAGGTGTGGGGTGATGGCACCACACCTAGTTTAGTTCATACTTAACTCAACTCAGATACAAGCTGATTTTCCTTACACCGCCCCTTAATTACCATCTCCATACCTCCTTTTGGAGCAAACAGTAAGCCCTTACGTACTGGCTGCATTGGTTTACTATTTGCTAATTCCATTTCCCAGTTAGAAACCACTGAGGCCAAAACCAATTTCATTTCAAACAAGGCCAAAGCCATACCCAGACAGCGCCGATTACCACCACCAAAAGGTATATATTCAGAAGCTGAAAACTGTCTTTCTAAAAAACGCTCTGGTTTAAATGTCTTAGCGTCAGGATATAAATTTTCCCGATGATGGGTTAAATAAACACAGGGAATTAATAACGTCCCAGGCGGAAACTCATATTCCCCAATTTGTAGCGATGATTTAACCAACCTAGTTAATGTTATTACTGCTACTGGGTAAATACGTAATGTTTCTGAGCAGACTGCATTCAAATAAGGTAAGCGAAAAATGGCATTGGCTTGGGGGTGTTCTCCCAGAGTTGATAACTCTTGCAATAATTTTTCCCGCACTTGTGGCTGATTGTGAATCCAATACAACGCCCAAGTCAGTGATGTGGCAGTAGTTTCGTGACCTGCTACTAATAAAGTCATCAACTCATCACGTAACTCCAAATCCGTCATTGGTTCACCCGCTTCATCGCGAGTAGCCATCATCAAAGATAAAATATCACACCGGGATGAATCAGGCTGTACCTTTCGTTCTTGAATCTCAGCATAAATCAGTTGGTCAATTTCCTGGCGTAAACTCAGAAACTGTCCCCAAGGACTCCAGGAACCTAAATCCCGCTGCAATACTGGAAAAAGTAGCGCTAAGGCTCTTAAAGCAGGTGTTTTGGGGTTCAGGATATTAATTAAAAGTTGCTTTAGCTGTTCGTAACGTGGCCCTTCAGCTAGACCAAATACAGCTTTTAAAATCACTTGAAAAGAAATAGCCTGCATAGATGACAGAATAGAAACAGTTCCCCCAACTTGCCATTTATCAGTCACTTCCTTGGTGATATCACGAATTAACTGACCATAAGCTAACATTCGTTCCCCATGAAACGGTGGTGCTAACAGCTTGCGTTGTCGTTGATGTTGCTTACCTTCTAGTGATAGTAATGATTGATTTCCCAACAAAGGTGCTTTCACCCCAGCTGGTGCGCCGGAGTCTAAATATTTAGGGTCGCTGCTAAAAATCTGCTGAATAGCTTGAGGGTTGCTCACAAATACTTGAGGCTTAAAAACTGGGCCGATGCGGAGAGTGAAAATATCACCATACCTTTGAGCACAGTCTTCCAGATATTCAAAAGGGCTAGTTAGCCAGTGATATGTCTGTAACCAAGGATGAGCTTGGGGGCCGTCAGGTAGCTTAGTTCCTAGCATTTTGATTTTTCTCCCAGAACAATTGGTATGAACCAGTAATTCATGCACCGATTCTTGATTCTTCAAACACCAATGTAATTACTATTAATATTACCTTGTAATTTTTATTGTTTATTTTTATTGATTTCCTCTAACAATTCTGCTATTTTCATGGCATTTAGTTGTTGAACATTACTTAAAACAATTGCTGCACCTGCTGCTAGTAATGTTTGACTATAAGCATCACTATGGGCTGGTGTTTCTTGTACATGAGGAGGTAAAATTCCCACACCAATCCAATTGCGGTGAGGATTGATTTCTCGAGCTTTTCTGACAGTATACATATCAGCTACAGTATCTCCCACATAGATAATTGTAGGTATATTATTTGGTTCATTTTCTAACTGTTCAACAGTGGCAAAAAGTCCTGTGGGATCCGGTTTACCTGGGGCATCTTCCATGGCAATTAACACAGGGGATTGTAAACCTAAACGTTTGTGTAAAACATAAGTGGCAGAAGCACGGGTAGCACCACTAAAAAATCCCCAACAAATTCCTAACTCTGTCAGTTTTTCTAAATAGCTAGTTTGTAATAATAACGGTTCATTACAGATATATCCAGTCCAATTTTCTGGGTCAGTGCCTCGATAACGAGATTGAAAAAATGTAACTATGGCTTTGTAATTCAGTGGCAACTGTTGGCGAGATTTCCCTTGTGATTCAAAGTAGCGGTAAATCAATTCTTGGGAAGCTTCCCAGTCATTATTCCACAATCCTTCAGATTTGAGCTGGTCAATGTCTCCTGGGGTGGGACGATAGGCTGTGTTCGTAAAATGCTCTACAGTGTCCGCCAAGGCTCGACGGTAGGAATTGCCGACATCGCGCACCACACCGTCAATGTCGAAAACCACAATAGTTGTTTCTGAAAATTTTCCAGTCATAGGATTTGCTAGATTAAAGCAGCCTTTAAATTTTAATCGGTCATGCTTAAGTAATTTGCAACCACTACTTGGTCATCAGGTGAAGCATTGAGTTAAAATGGACAATCACACAGCGCATACAGTGGGCATCATTTCCACCCGTGCGATAGCAACTTACTATTAATCCCCACATATTCCCCGGAGGTGTGATTGACCCAATTTATTCTCAAAATCCTTTGGTTAGACGAAAACGTTGCCCTAGCAGTGGATCAAGTTGTAGGCAAAGGTACTAGTCCTTTGACTAAATATTTTTTCTGGCCTCGCAATGATGCCTGGGAAGAGTTAAAAAAGGAATTAGAGTCCAAACACTGGATTAATGACGTAGATCGCGTCGAATTGCTCAATAAAGCCACAGAAGTAATTAACTACTGGCAAGAGGAAGGCAGAAGACGACCGATGGCAGAAGCTCAATTGAAATTCCCTGAAGTTGCCTTTACAGGTAGCGCCTGAGAAATTCAACATCCTCCCTGCTAGGTACTGAAACATGTTAAGGTGAGCAGCGCCCTGGGCGCTGTTTTTACTCAAATTTCACTGAATACGGATTCAAAAATAAAATCCCACCCCCACCCCCTTTTCTGAGTGACCAGAGGGAAAAGCTTAACGTAATTTTGGATTTTAGATTCGGTATCCAAAAAGACAAAATCAATATGTTATTTTTATGTTGTCAAACTGAAATTATACAGTTGGTAGCCTGTTGGTGTTTACATTTTTTCAACCCACAGCGAGGTTCATATTATTTATTGGTACGACGGCAAACTCATAAAATCCCAAACCCTAGAATTAGATATTCATGACCCAGGGTTACTTTATGGCGCTACGGTGTTTACAACAATGCGGGTTTATCAGCAATCCCTCGATAGTAATTTAACTAACTGGGTAGCACACTGCCATCGCCTACGTTACTCAGTACAATCTTTTGCTTGGTTAGAACCAAACTGGAATCTGGTGCGTCAAGGTGCAGAAACTCTGGCGAAAATTTTCCCCATCCTGAGAATCACTTTGTTTGCAGACGGACGCGAGTGGGTAACCGGGAGATTATTACCACCAGATTTAATTACAAAACAAACACACGGCGTTAGCACAAATTTGGCAATGTCTAACCTTTATCGCTCTCTACCTTCTCATAAAACTGGCAACTACCTCAGTGCTTGGTTGGCCAAATCTCAAGCTCAACAATTAAATTCTCAGGAAGCAATTTTAGTTGATGAAGCAGGTAATTGGTTAGAAACTACCACAGGTAATCTCTGGGGATGGCAAAATGGTAGTTGGTGGACACCACCATTAACAGAAGAAATTTTGTCGGGAATAGTGCGATCGCAACTGATAAAATGGCTGCCAATAGTAGGTGAGTCACCTTGGAATCAAGAGTTAGTGCGCGGATTTGAAGCCATCGCCTACACTAATAGTGTGGTAGAAATTATCCCCATTCACACGGTTCAGCAGCCCACAGGATCGCTCAAATATAATCCCTACCATCCTAGTTTTGCACAAATGAGGAGGTTTTTTCTAACATGACAGCCCCACCGTTATGTTATACCTTAAGATAAGTTAACATAATTTTTAATAATGCCCTCTCATATCCGAGAAGCTACGCTAACTCACAAAAAATACAGGAGGATAGACCTCAGTGAATAAAAGATGGAGAAATGCGGGGCTGTATGCGCTGCTTTTTATAGTTGTCATTGCTCTAGGCACAGCATTCTTTGACAAACAACCTCAAACTAGAGAAACATGGCGATACAGTCAATTTATTCAAGAAGTTGACAACGGCAGAGTAGATAGAGTCAGTCTGAGTGCAGACGGCTCCACAGCACTTGTTACCTCCAGAGATGGTGACAAAAAGATAGTAAATTTAGTCAAGGACCCTGATTTAATCAATAACCTTAATAATAAGGGTGTTGATATTTCTATTCTGCCCCAAACCGATGAAGGATTTTGGTTTAAGGCACTGAGCAGTTTATTTTTCCCTGTATTGCTTCTGGTGGGTTTATTCTTCTTGCTACGCCGCGCTCAAACCGGCCCCGGTAACCAAGCAATGAACTTTGGTAAATCCAAAGCAAGAGTGCAAATGGAGCCCCAAACTCAGGTCACCTTTGGAGATGTGGCTGGGATTGACCAAGCCAAACTGGAATTAAACGAAGTAGTAGACTTTCTCAAAAATGCCGACCGCTTCACCGCAGTGGGAGCAAAAATTCCTAAAGGTGTATTATTAGTTGGTCCTCCTGGTACAGGTAAAACCCTTCTCGCTCGTGCTGTAGCTGGGGAAGCAGGTGTACCCTTCTTTTCCATCTCTGGTTCTGAGTTTGTGGAAATGTTCGTAGGTGTGGGTGCTTCCCGCGTCCGCGATTTGTTTGAGCAAGCTAAGAGCAGTGCCCCTTGCATCGTGTTTATCGATGAAATTGATGCTGTAGGTCGTCAACGGGGTGCAGGTTTAGGCGGTGGTAACGACGAACGAGAACAAACCCTCAACCAGTTACTCACCGAAATGGATGGTTTTGAAGGTAATACTGGCATTATCATTATTGCCGCTACCAACCGTCCTGATGTCTTAGATGCAGCTTTGTTGCGTCCTGGTCGTTTTGACCGTCAAGTAGTTGTAGATCGTCCTGACTATGCAGGACGTAGCGAAATTCTTAAAGTTCACGCCCGTGGTAAAACCTTGGCTAAGGATGTGGACTTAGATAAAATCGCTCGTCGCACTCCTGGTTTTACAGGTGCAGATTTATCTAACTTGCTCAACGAAGCTGCAATTTTGGCAGCACGGCGCAATTTAACTGAAATCTCAATGGATGAAATCAATGATGCCATTGATCGCGTCCTGGCTGGCCCAGAAAAGAAGGACCGAGTGATGAGCGAGAAGCGCAAAACCCTAGTAGCATATCACGAAGCCGGTCACGCCCTAATTGGTGCTTTAATGCCAGACTATGACCCAGTACAAAAAATCAGCATTATTCCTCGCGGTCGTGCTGGTGGTCTAACTTGGTTTACTCCCAGTGAAGACCGTATGGATACAGGCTTGTATAGCCGTGCTTATCTAGAAAATCAAATGGCTGTAGCTTTAGGCGGTCGTCTAGCTGAAGAATTAGTCTTTGGTGAAGAGGAAGTAACCACTGGTGCTTCCAACGACTTGCAACAAGTAGCCCGTGTAGCCCGTCAGATGATTACCCGCTTTGGTATGAGCGATCGCTTGGGCCCAGTGGCTCTCGGTCGTCAGCAAGGTAATATGTTTCTTGGTCGGGATATCATGTCAGAGCGTGATTTCTCAGAAGAAACCGCTGCTGTTATTGATGAAGAAGTCCGCAAACTTGTGGATCTAGCTTATTCACGTGCTAAAGAAGTATTAGTTAACAATCGCCACATTCTCGATCAACTTGCCAAAATGCTAGTTGAGAAAGAAACAGTGGATGCTGAAGAATTGCAAGAAATTTTGGCAAATAACGATGTCAAAACTGCTGCTTTTGCATAATTCAGTTGAGTTGCAATTTCAGTAAAGGGTAACTCTGGAAATTCCAGAGTTACCCTAATTTTTTTGGACATCGCAGTTGATTGATATTTTAATCACAATACCACTGCGCTTACTATGAATACTTTAGTACCCACACTAACCCCCTAATCCCAAAAAAATATTTGGGAGATTGCTAATTAATAACTTCCTACTAATGATTAACTTTAACTTTGCAATAACCAACCTGATGTTCCTTGCGCCAAGCATGGGGAGGTAAACCATGATGTTGACGAAACTGACGCGAGAAATGGGAAACATCTTGATAACCAAGTGCTCTGGCAATTTGCTCCACAGTTTGATGATCATTTTGCAATAAAAACCGCGCTCCTTGCATCCGGCGTTTCACAATCCAGCTGTTTATAGTCTCTCCTGTCTGTTTTCCTACTTGATTAGTTAAGTAAGCGGGTGAGTAACCAACTGCTTCAGCTACATCACACAGGGTAATTCCTTCGTGATAATGAGCTTCAATAAAGTCAAACACTTTTTTTAATTGGGGAATACAGGGAAAAATAGATTTAGGTTCATTCAAAGTTAAAGTTTTATCCGGGGATGACGATTTTTGAGCCTCCTGGAATTTAGTAGCACACCAACTTTGCAGAATAGCTTGTCTTTGTAACTGGGTAGTGATTGTTCTCAGCAATTCGTCTAGTGTAAAGGGTTTAGTGATATAGTCATCTGCGCCTAACTCCATACCTTTACGAACAGCTCCTCTAGTGCAGCTACCAGTGATAAAAATAAAAGGAATAATTGCTGTGACAGGATCTTGGCGTAGCATAGTTAGAACACCATAACCATCTACATCAGGCATTGTAATATCACAAACCACTAAATCGGGTATATGCTCTTGTGCTTGTTGAATACCAGTCAGACCATTTTCCGCGCTGATAGTATCAAAGCCTTTAGCCCGAAGACCTTTGACATAAAGATTGCGGGTAACAGCATCATCTTCAATTACGAGAATTTTTTTCGCTGATTCGTACTTCATTTTCTAGCACCCTAAATCGTAGCCGTAAACAGAAAAAATTGATTTTTTCTTTCCCAAATTTATAATTAGGAAAAAACAGATGATTTTTTAATTAATGGCAGGATTACAGTAAACTTCGTACCGACACCAGTCTCACTTTCCGCAGTAACCTCACCGCCATGTAAGTCTACAAGGGTTTTGATAATCGATAAACCCAATCCAGTACCGGGTATATTATCAACGTTACTTCCTCGAAAAAATGGCTCAAATAATCTTTGTTGATCTGCCGATGGAATGCCAATCCCCCGATCTTTGACCTGGAAAATTACCTGGCCATTTTCGCAAGCAAGCGTAAAATCAATGCTGGTCTGCCAAGGAGAATATTTAATTGCATTATCCAACAAATTTTTCAAAATAGGTTCTAGTATTTTTGGATCAACCCAGGCTGTGAGTAAATCAAATTCACTGATAAAAATGATAGGTTTGTGGCTTATACTCATATGCATTTGTGCCACTAAATGATTACAGAATTCCACTAAATCAACCGATTGCGGTTTAAAATGTATTTTGGCTGTTTCTGCTTTAGCAAAGTTCAAAGTATCATCTAACATCTGGCTGATTTCCTCGATAGCTTTTTCAATATGCTCCAGTAATGGTTGTATTTTCTTCTCCGTATGTTTGTCTACTTGTTCCTTAAGTAAGCTATTAGAGAATGAAACAATATTCAGTGGAGTACGTAATTGATGACAAACCATAGAAAGAAAACGCGCTCTCATATCGCTGAGTTGTTTTGCTTGTTCTAAAGCTTTATTGAGATCTGATTCTAGATTTTTGTAATCTGTAATATCAATACCTGTAATCAGTTCAAGTTGTTTCACCTGGAAATCTAGCATTCCACCAAGTTGAGCAACAGCGCAAGCTAGCCAGGGTTCTGTGCCATCTTTTGTGAGAATATTCATCTCCTGGTATTCAAATTTTCCTCGTGGGTTGTGGTTCTTTACCTGTTTGCATTCTTCACTCTTGAGCACTGTGACATTTCTTAATTGGTCTATCCATGTTTGTACACTTAAGTCTATTATTTCATCACTTTTTTCTCTGACAACAGCACAGCCAAACTTTGTACCTGAACTTTCTCCATAAATAATAGATATTTCTGCCAGAAATATACGACCTCCTTTAGTACGATAGCGAGATATAAAGGTAAAAGAACCTGCTGATTTGATTTCTGACCAATTATGTAGATAATAGTCTATATCTATATCATGCAGTGCCATCAAAAGCAGTTCCTCACGGGAATATTCAGTTATTTTGCAAGTGGCATCATTGATATAAATAAACTGTTCATTTTCTCCTAAACAAAAAGCAGCCTCTACAGATTGATTGATAAAGAAGTAAGCAAACTTTAAATCTATTTCTGGCTGTAGCTTCCATTCATAATCGGAGAAAACTAACCTATATCCACTGGAATTCATGACTTTACTCTCTCCTTATCATAAGTCAGCACTAGAGCCATAAATAAACTAAACAGTTGATTTTGTTGCAAGCTATTTTTGAAAGAAAAATTAAAACATATATATACTCTCTTTTCTAACAGTTAATAATAGAGAAAAAATAGATAAGTTACCTCTAAATTTAATTTGACTTCCTTATAGTCGTGGGTTTTTATCGTTCTTTGTAGTCACTTTGGCTCTGTTAGTGAGAAGTTACTGATATAAATATGTTTACTCTACTCATCTTAAATTTAAGCAGATATTAAAATTATCTTAACTTTCCGTGCAAATAAATAATTTACAAATGAAATTTTAACTAAATACCATCATCATAATTATCGCCTATTTCAGGGATAAATAATTTAAATTTTACAAGGTTATCCCTGTTGAAAATAAGTATTTAATTCTTGATGTTCCTCATCTAAAAATTTACAGATAAGTGTGAAAGTTCATAATTATATTAATTCATAAATTATCTCATTTGTACAGTCCATAAAGACTAAATTTTCCAAAAAAAAACTAACAAAATTTTAGTCAGGATTTTCGATTTGTAAAACTTCTTAATCTTTGTGGATTGCTAAAGATTTAACTACATAATAGTTTCCTGAGTCATCTCCCGTAAGAAATAAATTCCAAGAAAGAAAAATAAATTATTGCTTGATTATTTGTCGTAATAAAAACAATTTTTAAAAAAAATACTTGATATTTTGTTGTTCCTCTCTCTTAAGAAAGATAAAATTTTTAGATTATATATCTTATTCAAAGTCATAAAATTTACTCGGAAAATTGTCTAATGAAAATAGAGAAATAGTTTTTTATTTAGATGAGTATCTTATGATTATCAAATGAGAAACTTATTTGATTCACTTGAGAATCATAAAAAATGAATTCCTCTATTAAGCTAACATAATCACGAAACTTTTGACAAATTTATGCAAAAAAAAATGATTGCAAGATATTTTTTACTTTTTCTTGAAAACTAAAAAATATGCCTTGTTGAGGTAGTTTGTAATTTAATGCAACCATTGCTGTCAAAACGAAAAATTTGACAACCCTATCAAAATAATGTTGATTGTAAATATGTTTTCATTGACTCTAATATGATTTCCATAAGCACTTCCCTAAGTGTGTACGCTATACCAACAAATTTGTCACTGCGCTGACAAGGATCAATTAGTAGTATTCAACAGTCTTTACCATTGATGAAATCTAATCAAAACTGTAAAAAACATAGACGTTTGTATTAGATATTCTCTGCACTGTGACTGTGCATCAAAAAGCCTATATGCAAGCTTCTGGAATTACGTGAAATCAATGAGTCCAAACTATACTGATTCCAACTCGCCTCAAATTAGCACTGAGTTATACAAGGAATTGTCAGCCAACAACTATGTAGAATCTTCCTCTAACAGTTCTCATAAGTTAGATAAATTAGAGCATAAAACAGAAATTCAACCTTTTTTACTCAGTCAGCCCCCCAAACTCTCGGTTGCTGACGCAGTGGTTCAGATGTTAGAAAATTTGGGAGTCAACTATGCTTTTGGGGTAGCCGGTGGTGCAATGGCTAGTGTATGGAATGCCCTCTCCAATAGCAACATAGAGGTGTTGAACTTTCGCCATGAAGCTGGAGCTGCTTTTGCCGCTTCCGAAGCTTATTTTGCCAGCCATCGCCCTGCTGTAGTTTTTACCACAGCTGGCCCAGGTATCACCAACGCCCTCACCGGATTATTTGCAGCCCGTGGTGAAGGTGCAAAGGTAATTTTATTATCAGCATGCACCTCAGCCCCACAGCGGGGACGCTGGGCAATTCAAGAAACTAGCAGCTACACGCTACCCAGTGGCGGAATTTTTACCCCAGGAGCGCTGTTCAACTATGCAATCACTATAGAATCGGCGGAGCAACTCCCACAGATTTTTCGCAAAATTGCCTTGGGTTTAGCACAACCAGGAGGATTCGTAGCTCATTTAAGTATTCCTACTGCTGTGCAAACAAGTTTAGTTGATGATATTTCTCTACCCCAACTAGACGTGCCAAGTTTTTCGATCACCGCTCAAACTGAAGCGATCGCCAAATCTGTAGAATTACTCTGTGAAGGAAATTTTGCCATCTGGATCGGCTTTGGCGCTCGTCACGCCGCAGACGAAATTCGCGAATTTGCCGAAAAAACTGGAGCCGCAGTCATGTGTTCACCCCGTGGTAAAGGTATATTTCCAGAAGATCATCCCCAGTTCGTTGGTGTCACAGGTTTGGGAGGTCATGGTTCAGTTTTAACCTACATGGAACAGCAACCTCCAACACGCACACTGGTGTTAGGAACCCGCTTAGGGGAACCTACATCTTTCTGGAATAAAACAATGGTTCCCCCAAGAGGTTTTATCCATGTAGACATAGACCCAGAAGTTCCGGGAGTAGCCTATTCAGACGCAGAAACATTTCCAGTGCAGTCTGATGCCAAAGCTTATATGCAGTCACTATTGCAACAATGGCCTGATCTTCCTCCTCAATCCAGAAATATCTGCTTACCTCATCCAGAGCGTCCAGTCATTGCACCGCGTTCCCATGAAGACTATCCAGTGCGGCCAGAATTTTTAATGGTAGCAATTCAAAAAATCATTGTTGAGGGCAGCGATGCCGTGGTAATGGCTGAGTGCGGTAACTCCTTTACTTGGTCAACTCATCTCCTCCGATTTGCTCAAACCAATCGTTACCGAGTCAGCACCGGAGTCGGGGCGATGGGTCACACAGCTACAGGTGTATTGGGTGCTGCACAAGCACGAAATGGCAAAGCCGTAGCCATTGTTGGAGACGGAGCAATGTTGATGAATAATGAAATCAGCACAGCCGTCAAATACAACATTCCTGCCATTTGGATTGTACTCAACGATGCCCGTTACAATATGTGCCATCAAGGCATGAAAATGTTGGGGTTACAGGGTGGAGATGCAGAGATGCCCGAAACCAACTTTGCCATGATTGCTCGCGGTATGGGAGCAGAAGCCATGGGAGTCGTGCGAGAGTCAGACCTTGAAGCAGCATTAGAGCAAGCCATCGCCTCAAAAGTTCCTTTTCTCGTTGATGTTGTCATTGACGCTGATCAACCAGCACCCTCTGGTGGACGAAATAAAAGCTTGGCCGCACAAGGAGTTAAATCCCATCTCATTAACGGTGCAGCTAAACCAGCATCATTTCCATCACTTTAAGCTTTCCCTTGCCATTTCAGTCCTTCAACTCATCTACAACACACACACATTCACAAACCCAAATGTTGCTATTTGAAACTGTCAGAGAAATGGGTCATGAACAAATTCTCTTCTGTCATGGAAAAAATCCTGATATTAAGGCAATTATTGCCATCCATAATACCAACTTAGGTCCAGCAATGGGAGCCACAAGACTCTTTCCTTATGCAAGTGAAGAAGCTGCTGTAAAAGACGCCCTGCGTCTCAGTCGCGGCATGACCTATAAAGCTGCCTGTGCCAACATTCCCGCTGGGGGAGGAAAAGCAGTTATTATTGCTAATCCTGACCAGAAAACAGATGAACTTTTCAGAGCTTATGGAGGTTTTGTTGAGGGCTTAAATGGACGTTTTATCACAGGACAAGATGTCAATCTTACTCCCGAAGATGTGCGCTCAATCCGTAAAGAAACTAAATATGTCGTTGGAGTCTCAGAAAAATCCGGCGGTCCCGCTCCCATCACAGCCCTAGGAGTGTTTTTAGGCATTAAGGCTGCTGTAAAATCTCATTGGCAAAGCCAGGAACTTCAGGGACTAAAAGTTGCGGTGCAAGGCTTAGGAAACGTGGGGAAGAATCTCTGCCGTCACTTACATGAGCATGGAATAAAACTGTATGTCACTGATGTAGACCCAGGTAAATTAGAAGAAGTTAAGCAACTTTTTGGTGCAACAGTTGTCAACCCTAAAGAAATTTACTCTCTTGATGTTGATATCTTTTCCCCTTGTGCTTTAGGAGGAATCCTCAATCATGAGACAATTCCTCTTCTCAAAGCACAAATTATTGCTGGCGCTGCCAATAATCAATTAGCAGATGAGCAAATACATGGCCAAATGCTCACCCAAAAAGGCATTACATATTGCCCTGATTATGTGATTAATGCCGGAGGTCTGATCAACGTTTACAACGAAATGATTGGCTATAACGAAGCAAAAGCTTTCCAACAAGTGCATAACATCTATGACACCCTCATAGAAATTTTTAAAATTGCTAAACAGCAAAATATCACCACCAATGATGCTTCTAAGCAATTAGCAGAAAACCGCATCATTAATGCCAAGAAAACCAAGATTAACGAAATTGCTGCCTAATTTATAACTATTAATTTCAGGAGTGATTTATGGAGAAAAACTCATTTGCTACATCAACTTATATTGCTACTTCACCAGAAAGTGCCTTTGAGTATCTTTGCAGTCTAAAAAACTTAGACCATTGGACGCTTTTTAGCCGGATGATAGAACAAATTGATGAAGATACATGGCTGGGAACCGCATCTGGTTATCAAAAAAATCTCTACTATCATGTGAAAAAGTTAGAAAATGAGCTTTTTTATGGCATCGAATGGCACTGCGGATTTGAGCACAATCAATACTTCCAAGTGTATCCTGTTTTACTGTTTCCACCAAACTACATTGATCCAGAAACCGACGAAAAAGGTGTGTACTTCCATTGGTTGAGCTTTGTGGATCCCAAACGGCAAACTCCCATGATTATGCAGGGAATTCACACTGTACATACTTCCGAAGCTCGTTCTCTCAAAGCCAATTTAGAACGCCGAGCAGGTCGCAGTACAGCAGCTAAAGGTCGCTATTTTATAGATACTGACACCATCTATATTGATGCTCCAATTGACGTGGGAATAAACTATTTGTCAAACCTGCAAAATATGGGTGAGTGGGCGCACCTAGTAAGACCATCTGGTGAAATTAATTCCCAGTCAGGTGAGTTCACAGATGAATATGACCAAAAACTAAAAATTTCTCTGCGATTACATAATTTAAGCAAATACCACTTGCTGGAACAAGAATATTTTTACCCATACTACGGATTTTATCAACGTTCTGTTGCCTTACTTATACCCACAGCTTATGCCTTCGCTGATCCTGAAGCTTCGGGGTTCATCTTGCATCAAATTACATTTTGGAAAACAGATCAACTTCTCGCTCACGGAAAACTGCAAATTGAAGACTTTGGTGCTGAGGGCATGAACATCAAAAGGATGTTAGAAGCCAAAGCTGGAAATCTTAAATCCTTTGATTTGGGAATGAGCTATATACCAAAAAAACAAAATTCACTAGTTACCAGTCGCTAAAAAATATCATGGCGTTTCCTAATGTTCATCTGTGTTTATTTGTGGTTAATTAATTCTTGCATTATCTAACCTGATTCTCTGAAAACCAACAGTAACATTGATGAATTATTAGGTAATTAAATCTAGTAAAACTCAATATGCTTTTGCCAAAAAAATTAGGATTTTATACCAAGAAGTCTTGAAATATCAACACCTGCAATAGATGAAAATCAAGCAACTTACTATTAACTTTCTCTGCTTTTATGTTGCTGCTTTTTCGGGAATAAAAACAGCAGAGGCCGCCTCTTTTACAGTAATTGCCGACGAGCTAAACAATCCAGGTGATCTCAGCTTTAGCAATGAGGGTAAACTCTACATCACAGAAAGTGGCACAGGCGGAAATCGCGCTTGCGTTCCACCACCAAGCGGCGAAGGCGATTCCTTGTGCTACGGCACTAGTGGAGTAGTTAGCGTCATTCACAACGGTCAAATTCAGCCCGTGCTGACAGAACTACCTTCCTTAGCACTACCAAGTGGCAAAAGAGCCGCTGGACCCCGGGATATTCAATTTGATGCCACAGGTCAGCCTTATGTGTTACTGGGGTATGGGGGTAATCCCAGTTTTCGCCATGGCTTGGGTGAAACTGGCCTAGGAACAATCATCACTTTTGATTCTGATACCAATTCATGGAAGAGTATTGCAGATATATCCAACTATGAACTAATTCACAATTCTGACGGCGATGATCTCAATAGCAACCCCTTAAAATTGTTAATAGATGGTGATCAAATAATTACAGTTGATTCAGCCGCCAACACTTTATTAAGTGTAAATACTGATGGATCTGATTTGCAAGCAATTGCAGTATTTCCGCCAAAAACATTAACTGACCCAGTTTTCCCACCCTCCAATACCCCATCCAATGAACCAGAACAAGTACCATCTCAAACTGAAGCGCCACCATTACAGCTTACTATTCAATCAGTACCAACAGGTGTTGCCAAAGGTTTAGATGGAGCCTACTATATCAGTGAATATACTGGTTTTCCTTTTCCACAAAATGGAGCAAAAATCTATCGAGTCGGTAATGACGGTATACCAACAACCTATGCAGATGGTTTTACCCAACTAATAGATTTGGAATTTGATGTTGCAGGTAATTTATACGCCTTGCAGTATGCTAATGAGTCAGGCTGGAAAGACAATCTAGACGGTTCTTTAATCAAAATAGCTCCTGATGGCACTCGCACAACTATTCTCAGTGGCAATGGATTAGAATCCCCCATTGGCTTAACCATTGGCCCCGATGGTGCTATTTACATTGCCAACCGAGGCGATCGCCCGGGAGAAGGACAAATTATCCGCATTGAAAACACCCAGTCTATTCCTGAACCTAATTCTGCATTAGGTCTATTGAGCTTTAGCGCTTTAGGCATGATTTGGTTGCGAAAGAGTCGCAGATCCAAATCCCCCATAGATAAAGCCTTCATCTCAGGTAAAAAGTTTCAAATCAATATTCAGTGTTGATCCTGAAGACCTCTGGGGTGATGGATTCCTTGTCATCAAAATTTGTACCAATTACCAACTCTGAATCTCTAAAAGTATGAAACTCAAGTCATTTGCTATCACTGTTTTGACTGTTTGTATTGCTAGTGCAGCTAGTACCAAAGCAGCATCAGCCGCAAGTTTATCGGTAGTTGCCGACGGTCTTAATAATCCACGGAATTTTGACTTTGCTCCTGACGGCAGTATTTATTTAACAGAGAGTGGTTCCGGGGGGGATGGAAAAGACGGAAGATGTGTACCATCACCCAGCGCCCAATATATACCTTTATGTTCTGGTGAGACTGCTTCCCTTCTCAAAATTAACCCAGACGGGACAAAAGAAACTGTAATCCCAAATCTCACATCTTTAGCACTAACGCCTTACGGAGAACAAGCTGCAGGTCCTGCCGACTTTAAATTTGATTCCCAAGGTAACGCTTATCTTTTGTATGGCTATGCAGGGAATCCAAACACCCGAGAAGATCCATTAAAGGCACCATTACTAGGACACTTATATAAAGTAGATTTAGAAAGTAATTCCCTCACAAGTATTGCCGACTTTGCAGAGTATGAACTTCAAAACAATCCGGATGGCAGTGATGTAATTAGTAACCCTTATGCCTTTACAATTCAGAATGATACAGCTTACGTTGTTGATGGGGGCGGAAACACAATATATGCCGTAGCACTTGATGGCAGTGGTATTAAGGACGTAGCCAAATTTCCAGATCAATTCACATCACCAGATCAACTTGAGTTCCCAACTCTTCCTGAAGGAATAGTAGATCCAACAGGAGGAGCACCATTACCCTCAGGTTTTACAACTGCATCCAATGGTCTTCCCGTATCGAACCAATCAGTACCCACAGGTATTACAGTTGCTCCTGATGGTAGCTTAACAGTCAGCGAATTTACTTATTTTCCCTATCCAGAAGGCGAAGCACGCATCCATAAAGTTAACCCTCATGATTTATCAATAGAAACCATTGCAGATGGTTTTACACAACTGACTGGCGTAGCATACGATCCTGAAGGAAATTTGTATGCATTGCAACACATTGATCAGTCAGAATGGAAAGCTATTGAACAGGGCGGTAACATCATCGGTGATGTCAGTGGTTCTTTGATCAAATTAGCTCCTGATGGCACGCGCACAACTATCTGGAATGGTGATGGACTAGAACTAGCTTCTGGTTTAGCTTTTGGCCCTGATGGCAATTTATATGCTTCCAACAATTCCAGACTCTCAGGATCAGGACAACTAGTCAAAATTGATCTCAGTGCCAGTGCCAAGAAAGTTCCCGAACCGACAACTACCCTAGCTCTCATAGCCACAGCAGTACTCAGCAAAACTGCTCTAGCAAAGCGCAAAGGCAAATTTAGTCATTAATCATCGGTCATTTCCCCTTGTCCTTTAATTCTTTCCCTAACCATTTACCAGGAGCTGATCTCACATGGCATTAATTAAAAAACTTTCAATCGCATTTGCTAGCGCTGGATTGATAACACTGGCATTAGTTAACGAAGCCAAAGCTTTAAGTTTAAAATACGAAACCAGCATTGGTAGACCAGCCACCTTTACCGATGGTGATTATCCAGGTGTTCCAGGAACCCTTGCTGTTCCCCAAGGTATAGGAGTACAAGACTCAACTCAGAATATCTTTGTTAGCAATGGTCGGGGTATCGACAGTGTTGATGTGTTCGATAGCCAAGGCAACTATATTAAAAGCATTGGCAGCACTGGCTCGGGCCCTGGACAATTCGACGAGCCAGCAGACCTCAGATTCAATCCGCTCACAGGTGATCTCCATGTAGGTGATGTTTTCAACAGCCGAATTAACGTATTCGATGCTGAAGGTAACTATAAGACATCCTATGCTTCCTTTAGTGGGCCTGTAGAAAATAGATTATTCTTTGGCCCCGGAGGCATGGATTTCGATGCTGCTGGTAATTTATATGTCTCTGACTTTAGTGCTGACATTATCAAAGTATACAATCCAGAAGGTGAACAAATTAAAACTATTGGCAGTCCTGGAAGTGGACCTGGTGAATTTTTAGGCCCAGGCGGTTTAATTATTTCCGACAACACTGGCAAAATTTACATCAACGACCAGTACAACGGACGAGTTCAGGTTCTTGACCCCAATGGTGAATTTCTATTCGCCTTTGGCATCACGGGATCTGAACCTGGACAATTTAAAGAGCCAATCGGCATTGATGTAGACGAATACGAAAACATTTATGTTGCAGATTCTCAAAACAGCCGAGTTCAAGTGTTCGATCAAAACGGTAACTTCTTAACTTCTTTTGGTGAACCCACTCGCAATTCATCTGGTCAAATTGTACCACCACCTACACCTGCTGCTTTAGGGGGAACAACTCCCTATGGTGACCCCATTGACCTCACACCAGGCAAGTTTAACTGGGCTGCTGGCTTGCACTATGACAATGGCACAGTCTATGTGGGGGATTTCTTCCAAGGTAGGATTCAAGTCTTATCAGTAGAACAATCTGCCAAAGTACCTGAGCCTACTTCAATATTAAGTCTGGGAATATTGGGTATTGGGGCTGGTGTTGTCAAGTTGCAGAAAAAGAGAAAGGAAAAAATGCTCATCAGTTTAGGGAGAAACTAAAAATAACTTCTCTTTCATAACTTTGCAACATTCAAATAGTCATTATGTCTGCTGTAATTTATTTGAAGCAAACCAGTATTACTAGCTTATTACGTTACTGGGTTTCACTCAAAGTTAATCAAAAAACTCTGACGTGGCTAGATCAAAAAAGAGAGCAAATTAGATCTGGTGAGCTTGGTCGCGAGTTTTTTACAGCTTTCAGCACCGTACCCCGTTATACAGGTAAACAGCATCTCGATCTTTCCCCAAAAGACTTAAAAGCTGCCTCAATCATGGAAGACGGTTGGTCTCCCGCTCATTGGCATGTTGATCAAGCTGCTCGCACATTATTAGTGTTAGCTCTCCCACAAAATGATCCAGAAAAATATTTACGGGCCCTAGAACAAATATTCACAACTGCCGACGGAGAAGAATTAGTAACACTGTATCAAGCTTTACCTCTGCTCCCTTATCCAAAACATCTGCAAAAACGCGCAGCTCAAGGAGTTCGCAGCAATATAATTGCAGTTTTCGATGCCATCGCCTTACGAAATCCCTACCCCGCCCAGTATTTTGATACTTTGGCATGGAATCAAATGGTATTGAAAGCTTTGTTTCTCAGCAAACCTCTACATTTAATTCACGGTCTTGATGTTCGTGCTAACCGTGACCTAGCCAAAATGCTAATTAACTACGCCCACGAACGCTACAGCGCTAACCGTGCAGTTCCCCCGGAACTTTGGCAATTAGTAGAGGAATTTGCTGAGGACATAGACCCCAAGCCATTGTCCCATCATTTAATTACTAAGTCTTGAGTAATAAGTTCAACGCGCTCACCCATATTTAGCAGTATTAACACTAATAAAATCATGTTTATTGACCCCCACATTCACATGAGTTCGCGCACAACAGACGATTATCAAAGAATGCGCGAGTCAGGTATAGTTGCAGTCATTGAACCAGCTTTTTGGTTGGGACAACCCCGCACCAACATTGGTTCGTTTCAGGATTATTTCAGCAGCTTAGTCGGTTGGGAAAGATTCCGAGCTTCTCAGTTTGGCATCAAGCATTACTGCACAATGGGATTAAACTCTAAGGAAGCCAATAACGAATCCTTGGCAGAACAAGTAATGGAACTATTGCCTCTGTATGCTTGTAAAGAAGGTGTAGTTGCCATGGGTGAAATTGGCTACGATGACATGACTCCAGCTGAAGACAAATACTTTCGCCTCCAGCTTGAACTAGCTAAAGAACTTGATATGTTAGTCATGATTCATACACCCCACCGCGACAAAAAAGCGGGTACAAGTCGCAGTATGGATGTTTGTATTGAACATAATTTAGATCCATCACGGGTGATTGTTGATCACAATAATGAAGAAACAGTAAAAGAAGTTTTAGAACGGGGTTTTTGGGCAGCATTTACAATTTATCCACACACCAAAATGGGCAATGCTCGCATGGTAGAAATTATCCGTCGGTATGGTAGCGATCGCATCATCGTAGACAGTAGTGCTGATTGGGGAGTTAGTGATCCTCTAGCTGTACCTAAAACTGCCCGATTAATGCTAGAACGGGGAATTTCCCCGGCGGATGTCACAGCAGCCTGTTATCAAAATGCCCTTTTAGCCTATAGCCAAAGTGGACAAATCAAAGAATCGGATTGGCTCAATCCCCCACCCATAGATCAACGACAGATGTTCAATGACAATTCTGTTCTGCGGGGACAAGAACCAGTAGTAGAATCCAGGCATGAATATGTATTGATTTCCTAAAACTTAAAGTCTACACCAGTATCAAACCCTTTTAATTACGAATTACTTTGCCCTAGCCTCCCGTTGCTATTAAGAATTACCAACATGAACACAGTTATCTTAACTTCTCATCCCTTTTGGGCATATCTCCAATTAATGCGTCCGGCTAATATTGTCACCGCCTGGGCAGATATCCTAGCTGGCTTCGCGGCTTCAGGATATATTGTTATCACTGATCAAGCCACAGCATGGGAAATTAATCTCATTCCCCTAGGATGGTTGCTACTGGCCAGCACGGGTTTATATGGCGGTGGTATTGTATTTAATGATGTGTTTGATGCTGAAATAGACGCTCAAGAACGACCAGAGCGGCCTATTCCCAGTGGTAGAGCATCTCGTAGAGGAGGAACCTTACTAGGAAGTTTGCTGTTGAGTACAGGTGTAGTAGCAGCTTCTCAAGTAACTTCCTTGAGCGCCATTCTAGCTCTTAGTATTGCTCTGGCGGCCTTATTTTATGATGCTTTCGCAAAGCACCATCCTATTTTCGGCCCTATAAATATGGGGATTTGTCGTGGAGGTAACTTATTGTTGGGCGTGAGTGTCTTACCTGCAATGGTAAGAGAATATTGGTTTTTAGCTTTGATTCCCATAGTTTACATTACTGCTATCACTCTCCTCAGTCGAGGCGAAGTACATGGAATCAAGCTGAGTACCGGAATAATAGCGCTATTACTAATTGTGATAGTCATATCGGCACTGTTGGGGCTAGGACTGTTAACAAACTATCAACTTTTGACAGCATTACCATTTCTGATATTTTTCACAATTAAGGTGTTATTACCTTTCATCAAAGCCCTAGGCAAACCTACCCCAGAACAGATCCGCTTCGCTGTTAAATCTGGCATCCTCTCAATCATTATTTTAGATACTAGTATGGTTGCGGGTTTTGCAGGTTGGCCATTTGGCTTATTAGTCCTGAGCCTGCTGCTAATTTCCATCAAACTAGGACAAATTTTTGCAGTAACTTAAACAAGTTAAAACTCAACAAAGATTTAAACTTTGACCGAAACACCAATTACATTTAGACCATAGAGTATTCTTTCCTGAAAAATTAATAATTTTGACTGGTATATATTAGCTATTTTTACACAGATGACATTATTACATCACCTACAAGGTATTAACATGTTATGCACATTTTGATTTATTCCTACAACTATTATCCAGAGCCCATAGGAATTGCACCCTTAATGACTGAACTAGCAGAAGGATTGGTAAAGCAAGGTCATGAAGTCCGGGTAATTACAGGAATGCCCAATTATCCTCAGCGTAAAATTTACGATGGATATCAAGGTAAATTTTACTTAAGCGAAGAAAAAAATGGTGTTATCATTCAACGCAGTTATTTACGAATTAAATCCAAACCTAATGTTTTAGATCGGTTACTGCTAGAGTTAAGCTTTGTCTTCACGAGCTTGCCACAAGCTCTCAAAGGTAAGCGACCAGATATAATTCTCTTAACAGTTCCACCGCTCCTAATATCTTTACCTGCAAGCTTCCTTGGTTGGCTATATAATTGCCCGGTAGTGCTAAATTTACAAGATATTCTTCCAGAAGCTGCCATAGGCATTGGGTTGATAAAAAATAAGTTCATCATCCAAGGGCTAGCAGCCCTAGAAAAATTTGCCTATGGCAATGCACACACAATTAGCGTCATTAGTGAAGGTTTCAGAGAAAATTTACTTAACAAAGGAGTGCCGAATCAAAAAATAATTTGCATTCCCAATTGGGTCAACGTAAACTTTATTCGTCCTTTAAAAAAGAAAAATAGCCACTGGAAATCAGATCATCAACTAGATGGTAAATTTGTTGTGCTTTATTCAGGCAACATTGCACTGACCCAAGGACTAGAAACAGTAATAGAAACAGCAGTTCGCTTGGGTCAAATCACAGAAATTGTCTTTGTTATCGTCGGTGAAGCAAAAGCATTGCAAAGATTGCAACAATATTGTTTAAGTTGTGGTGCGGATAACGTCTTGCTACTACCATTACAACCACGAGAACAACTACCGCAAATGTTAGCAGCAGCAGATGTCGGGTTAATCGTACAAAAGCGCAATGTAACTTCATTTAATATGCCTTCAAAAATACCATTGCTATTAGCCAGTGGCCGCCCAATAGTAGGTTCAGTCCCCAAAAATGGCACTGCTGCTCAAGCAATTCAACTCAGTGGGGGTGGCTTAGTTGTAGACCCAGAATCACCTGATGCTTTGGCAGATGCAGTGCATAAGTTATACAAAAATCCAACTTTAGCAGCGCAATTAGGATTAAAAGGCAGAAAGTTTGCCCTAGAAAATTACTCCTTTGACCAAGCTCTATATTCCTATGAAAATTTATTTTTTGATGTAACATCAAAGCGAAAGTCAACTTTGGATATCCTACCAAAATTGAATTCTAAAAAATCACTTTTGCAAATGGAAAGTTGGAAGTTCATATCCAGATCAGATGATTACTGACCAGAAAATTTTCATTGGTACAACCAAAGATTAGGCATATGACCCCAGATCAGCTTAAACAAGGCAACCAAACATCAGTAAACCATGCCAAAACCCGAAATATTACTATTATCGGTGGACTTGGCAGAATGGGAAGATTATTTAGAGAGCGACTTTCGGCTGTAGGTCACAACGTTAGTATTCTCGAACAAGAAGATTGGATACATGCAGACCAATTATTAAGTCAGGCAGAATTAGTCTTAGTCAGTGTTCCCATTCAACGAACTGTTGAGGTTATTAAGCGTGCGGCTGAATACCTTTCTCCAACTACAGCCTTGTGTGATGTAACGAGCATCAAAACTCAGTCTAGTCAAGCAATGCTCGAATACCATTCAGGCCCAGTAATGGGACTACATCCCATGTTTGGGCCAAATATTAAATCATTCTGGGGACAAAAAGTGGTGGTATGTCCAGGTAGGAATGATAATTCATTTCAATGGTTATTAGATTTAATTCAAAATCAGGGCGGAGAACTCATCACCTGCACTGCTGAGGAACATGACCAAATGATGGTCATTGTTCAAGCAACTCAGCACTTTTGTCGATTTAGTCTTGGTGTTTTCTTGACACAAGCCAACATTGATATAGAACATAGTTTATCTATGTCAACACCTAGCTATCGTCAAGAAATTCAAATTGTTAAGCATTTGTTCGCCCAAAATCCTAATTTATGCGTTGATATCATCCTCGCCACAGAAGAGCGATGTCAGGCAATTCAGGCTTTAGCTAATACCTACAACCGCTTGGCAATGCTCGTAGCCAAAAAAGACCGAACTGCATTAATCCAAGAATTTGAAAATGCTCAAGAATTTATGGGTGTAAAAAACAACTATTTAGTAAAGTCTTTACATAGTTCTTCTTCCCAGGATCATCAAGCCGCTACACAAAGTCTATAGTCTTTCATACGGTTCACTGTCTTTTTTAAAACGAACCCCAAGGAACAGAAAGAAAAAATAGCAGCGTTGCTCTTAACTACAAAATATATGACTCTCTGTGCCTCTATATCCTCAAAACTCATGTTTTCAATTAGCAATACCTAGTTTTAATTAACAAAAATTATGCTGATTGACATCTTTCACGATACTGTTTGTCCCTGGTGCAGAATTGGGAAAAAGCACCTCTTTGATGCACTAGCACAATGGAAAGGAGAAACAGTTAATATTCGCTGGCATCCTTTTATACTTTATCACGCTGTCCCTCCAGAGGGATATGAATATATCAGCTTCATGCAAAAACGAAAAGGGTTGAGTATAGCAGAACTGCAACGAATGTTCGCTCATGTGCGACAGGTGGGTGAGCTAGCTGGAGTTAAGCTCAATTTCGACAAAATCAGTTTGGCTGTTAATACTCAGCTTTCTCACCAACTAATTGCCATCGCCCCAGTAAAAATCAGAAACAATATTGTGGAAGAAATTTATCAAGCTTATTTTGAAGACGGTTTGAATATCGGTGATATTGAAGTACTGGTTGCTATCGGGAAAAATCACCAAATGGATGAGAACACATTGCGGCTGCAATTGACTGATATTAATGCCATTGATGCAGCTGTGACTGCATCAATATTTCCTCGGTTAAATGGCATTAATAGCGTCCCATCTTTCATCTTCAATAACAAAGTTAAAGTAGATGGTTCTCAATCAGTTAATGTATTGCTGCGGGCTTTAAATCGCGCTGCATTTATAGAGGTATTAGCAAAACAATGGTAATCAATTTTTACGAAAAAACAGGATTTTCTCCGCAATCAATTAATCAACATATTGCCGTTAGCTTCACCTATCAGGTTTACTTCACCAAAAATTTATTTGATTTAAAAAATCCCATATTAGCCCAAGTGGTTAGCGCCCATGGAGAGACAAATCCAAAGAAATTAATAGCAGTTGTGGATGAAGGATTATTAAAATTTCAACCTGCATTACTTCAGGAGTTAGAAACGTACACAAAGTTTTATGCAGAAACATTAAACCTTGCTGTAGAACCCATTATAGTTCCTGGTGGCGAAACTGCTAAGAATAATCGCGGTTTGGTAGAACAAATTCATCAGATGGTGGATGTGGTGGGCCTATGTCGTCACTCGTACTTATTGGCCATGGGCGGTGGTGCTGTGTTGGATTTAGTAGGGTATGCAGCTGCAACCGCCCATCGGGGAATTCGCTTAATTCGCATTCCCACCACAGTCTTAGCACAAAACGATTCAGGTGTCGGTGTCAAAAATGGTATTAATGCCTTTGGTAAAAAGAACTTTCTCGGTACATTTGCCCCACCTTATGCAGTCATCAATGATTCTGCTTTCTTAACAAGTTTAAGCGATCGCGATTGGCGTTCTGGAATTGCAGAAGCTCTGAAGGTAGCACTTATTAAAGATGCTGATTTCTTTGATTATATTCACATCCACAGCACTGCACTCCTCCATCGAGAAATGGACAGTATGGAACAGCTAATCTATAACTGCGCTCAGTTACATCTAGACCATATTGCTAACAGTGGTGATCCTTTTGAAATGGGTTCATCACGCCCCTTAGATTTTGGACATTGGGCAGCTCATAAACTAGAGCAATTGACCAACTATAGTTTACGTCATGGCGAAGCTGTAGCCATTGGTATTGCCTTAGATAGCACTTATTCCCATCTCTTAGGAATGCTCTGTTTATCAGAGTGGAAAAAAATACTCAATACACTCAACGCACTCGGTTTCACATTGTATGTCCCAGAACTAGCCGAACAATCATCACATCAAGAACATCCCCGTTGTTTATTCCGTGGTTTAGCCGAGTTCCGGGAACATTTGGGTGGTAAATTGACTTTGACGCTGCTCCGAGCTATTGGCAAGGGTATAGAAGTTCATCAGGTAGATTTATCTTTATACAAACAAGCAATTTTGCATTTACAGGAGTTTGCAGAAAATCAACAAATGCAAGTATCAGATTTGCCAGAAATCATGGACATAAATCAACCTAGACAAGCTAGCGGCGTAATTTAGGATCCCACAAAAATACGTATAAAAGTGAGCAATAAACAATTAACCGCCCATAAACCCGCCATTAACTCCAAAGTAACCCACTGAATCAGGTTGATTCAATTCAATTCTTTACTTAGTTCTTTGGATGAAAAAATGAAAATAGGAACTCATCAAAACCTTCATTTAACTTATTGCACTAACATTCACCCTGGGGAAGAGTGGGACAAGGTTTTTGCTAACTTACACAAATATATTCCACCTCTCAAAGCCAGATTAGCACCAAACAAACCCTTTGGTATTGGCTTACGTTTAGGAGCAGTAGCAGCCAAAGAAATACTGCAAGGAAAAGCCTTAACTGAGTTTCAGTCTTGGTTAACCGAACAAGGACTATATGTGTTTACCTTAAATGGCTTTCCTTATGGGAAATTCCATGGGGAAGTAGTAAAAGACCAAGTTTATGCACCGAATTGGACTCAGCGGCAACGCTTGGAATATACATTACAACTCACGAACATCTTAGCAGAATTATTACCCACTGATACAGAGGGTAGCATTTCCACACTACCATTATCTTACAAGCCTTGGTATGAGGCAAATCAGCTGATCCAAGCATCAGTAATGGATACTGCTAGTCTCTACATAGCTCAAGTAGTAGTTCAAATGGTACATATCCGTCATCACCACGGAAAACTACTGCACCTAGATTTAGAACCAGAACCGGATGGATTAATTGAAAATGCTACTGAAGTTATTAATTATTTTCACAAGCATTTACTACCCATTGGTGGTACTTATTTAGTCAAGCATCTAGGAATTTCACAAACCCTTGCCGAAAAATACTTATTAGATCATGTACGTATTTGTTATGACACCTGCCATTTTGCAGTTGAGTATGAAAATCCCATTTCAGTTTTTCACCAATTTCAAGCTGCGGGGATTCAAATTGGTAAAATTCAGATTAGTGCCGCCTTGCAGGTAAATTTATCCGAAAATACAGAACAACGTCGTCTAATCTTAGAAAGATTACTTCCCTTCGCTGAATCTACATACTTACACCAGGTAATTGCACGTGAAAAGAATCACAAAATTCTTCACTATCTAGACCTAGAAACAGCTTTACCAGAGCTACAAAATACCACTGCTAACCAGTGGCGGATTCATTTCCATGTACCCATTTTTATCCGTGATTATCATCTGTTGCAGTCCACTCAAGATCACATTGCTACCACACTAGAATTACTGCGCCATGGCTACACTTGCACCCATCTAGAAATTGAAACCTACACTTGGGAAATACTTCCCGCACAAATGAAATTAGATTTACTCGCATCAATTGAACGCGAGTACGAATGGGTACAAACAAAACTTTAAATAGTTGGTAATTCGTAGTTTGTAACAGATTCAATCAAAATTGAATCTATTACATCCTTTTTTTTATATCTTTTCTCTTAACGACTTAACGGTTTATAAATTCTTATGCAGAAAACTGTAGTTCTTAACGTAGTAGGATTAACATCTAAACTTATAGGTGAGCATACCCCTTTTCTTTACAATTGGTCAGAACAAGGACAAATAGTACCCATCGCCCCTGTATTACCTGCCGTTACTTGTACAGTGCAAGCAACCTATCTCACAGGAAAATTACCTAATGACCATGGAATTGTTGGTAATGGTTGGTACTTCAGAGATGAGTGTGAAGTGAAATTTTGGCGACAGTCCAACCGACTCATTGAAGCCCCAAAAATTTGGCAAATAGCAAAAGAAGTAGATCCGAACTTTACCTGCGCCAACTTATTTTGGTGGTACAATATGCACTCTACAGTGGATTATGCCATCACCCCCCGACCGATGTATACCGCCGATGGCAGAAAAATCCCTGATATTTACACACAACCCGCAAAGTTGCGATGGCCACTACAAAAAGACTTAGGTCAGTTTCCTTTATTTAACTTTTGGGGGCCTAACACATCCATTCGTGCAACTCAATGGATTGCAGAATCAGCAAAGTGGATAGAAACAAACTGCAACCCCACACTAACACTCGTCTATCTACCACATCTGGATTACTGCCTACAAAAATATGGTCCCCACCTGAACAAAGTGGCACAAGATTTACAAGAAATTGATGCAGTTTGTGGCGATTTGATTCAATTTTATCAAAATCGTGGCACTCAAGTCATAGTTTTGTCAGAATATGGAATAACATCAGTTACAAAACCCATTCATTTAAATCGCATCCTACGACAAAAAGGTTTGTTGACCGTGCGTGAAGAACTAGGAAGAGAAATTCTTGACCCCGGTGCAAGTAAAGCCTTCGCAGTAGCTGACCATCAGATTGCTCATATTTATGTTAACGATTTCTTTGATATTCCCAAAGTGCGATCGCTACTACAAGAAACTGAAGGTATCGCCTACGTTTTAGACCATACCACTAAGCCATCTGAGTATCTCAATCATTCCAGATCAGGAGAATTAATAGCAGTAGCACAACCAGAAACCTGGTTTACTTATTATTACTGGCTCGATGATCACCGCGCCCCGGACTTTGCCAGAACTGTGGATATTCACCGCAAACCAGGTTACGACCCTGTAGAACTGTTCTTTGATCCGCAAATTAAACTACTACCATTAAGAATTTCACTAAAACTCTTAAAAAAACAACTTGGTTTTCGCCACTTAATGGATATTATTCCCTTAAATGCCGACCTAGTAGGTGGATCTCATGGTTGTATTCCCCCTTCCCCAGACCAAGGGCCATTATTAATTACTAAACAAACTCACCTACTTGACGCTTCATCAATCAAAGCCATTGATGTTTGCCAATTAATCCTCAAACATCTCAAAAATAACAATAATTAAACATCGCCCTTTTTAACACACTTCTCTTGCTTACATAGGATTTGCGAACAGTTAAAAGCCAAGATATTGAATGCAAATTTATACAAAAAGACCTAAAAGCAAATAAATTAATATTTCAATCTAAAAAATATACATGCAACAAATAGTTAATGTCTATTAAGCTAAATTAAGAGCCATCACAAAAGTTAAATAGAACCAGAGAAACCAAACGCCTAGGTTGAAATCAGCCAATTTTCAAGAGAATAAATAAACTGTCAAAAATTTACCTGATGCCAAATCAACCTACTATCATGAACAGCTTTTGATTAATAAGTATTCCAGAGAAAATATCCATGATTTTTGACTCCCAATCCTACAGAACTATTGGTGGTGTAATTGTTTCTAGATCTTCTTCAGAAGTGAATATCGAAACTGCCCTAGAAGAAATTTTGTTCTACCTCAATTCTCAACGTGGAGGCTTGCTTGCTAGCAGCTATGAATACCCTGGCAGATACAAAAGATGGGCAATCGGATTTGTTAATCCACCAATAGAATTAACAACACGGAAAAATGCTTTTAATTTGACAGCCTTGAATGAGCGCGGTCAAATACTATTACCGTTACTTTTAGAACGACTTTGCCAAGCAGAAAAATTTCGAGAATTAAAACAAACAAATAACCACATCTCCGGTTTAATTAAACCAGCACAGGAATTTTTTGCTGAAGAAGAGCGTAGCAAACAACCTTCCGCATTTACAGTTATCCGCGAAATACTCCACACCTTTTCCAGCCAAGAAGATGAACATTTAGGACTATATGGCGCATTTGGTTACGACTTAGTTTTCCAATTCGAGCCAATACCCCAAACTATAAAACGTCCCCCAGACCAACGGGATTTAGTCCTTTACCTACCGGATGAACTAATCATTGTTGATTATTATCAACAACGCGCCTTTCGCTTGCAATATGAATTTGAAACACCCCACGGTCTCACCCATCATCTTCCCCGCACAGGAGAATCTATAGATTATCGAGGTCAACATCTCACCCCCACCCAAAGTGCCGACCATCAAAAAGGCGAATACGCCAAACAAGTTGAACTTGCACTCGACTACTTTCGCCGCGGTGACTTATTTGAAGTCGTTCCCGGTCAAAACTTTTTTGAACCCTGCGAAGCTCTTCCTAGCACATTATTCTCCATCTTAAAACAAATCAATCCCAGTCCTTATGGATTCATTTTTAATCTTGGTGGAGAATATATAATTGGTGCATCTCCAGAAATGTTTGTCCGTGTAGAAGGCAGACGTATAGAAACCTGCCCCATTAGTGGTACTATCACCCGTGGACAAGATGCTCTTGACGATGCAGCTCAAATTCGTCAATTACTCAACTCACACAAAGATGAAGCTGAGTTGACAATGTGTACAGACGTAGACCGTAACGACAAATCGCGAATTTGCGAACCAGGCTCAGTACAAGTCATCGGTCGTCGTCAAATCGAACTATACAGCCATTTAATTCATACCGTAGATCACGTCGAAGGCATACTCAGACCAGAATTTGATGCCTTAGATGCCTTTTTAACGCACACATGGGCAGTCACAGTCACAGGCGCACCCAAAAGAGCCGCAATTCAATTTATTGAACAGCATGAACGTAGTCCCCGACGTTGGTATGGCGGAGCAGTTGGTTATTTAAACTTCAATGGCAACTTAAACACGGGATTAATTCTGCGAACAATTCGCTTACAAGACTGCATCGCCGAAGTGCGAGTTGGTGCCACTGTTCTTTATGATTCAATTCCCCCGGCGGAAGAACAAGAAACAATCACCAAAGCCGCGGCTTTATTTGAAACCATCCGTCTCGCTAGACAAACACAACCAAAAACCGACGAATGCAGTGCTATGAATTTAAGCAAATCTATCCCTGATGTCGAACCAGGCAAACGTATCTTATTAATTGACTACGAAGATTCATTTGTTCACACATTAGCCAACTACATCCGCCAAAGCGGTGCCAGGGTCACCACACTGCGCCACGGTTTTTCCGAGTCACTATTTGATACACAACGCCCAGATTTAGTAGTCTTATCTCCCGGACCTGGTAGACCAAGTGATTTTCACGTTCCTGAAACAGTCTTAGCCTGTATTCGTCGTCAACTGCCGATTTTTGGAGTTTGTCTGGGATTACAAGGCATTATCGAAGCCTTTGGCGGCAAACTAGGAGTGCTAAACTATCCCCAACATGGTAAATCTTCCCGGATTTTTGTCACTGATAGCAACTGTGTCACCTTCAAAAATTTACCCACATCCTTTACCGTCGGTAGATATCATTCATTGTTTGCCTTACAACCAAATTTACCCCCAGAACTCAAGGTCACAGCAATTGCCGACGATAACGTAATTATGGGTATTGAACATCAAACCCTACCCATTGCTGCGGTGCAATTTCATCCAGAGTCAATCATGACTTTATCCCAAGAAGTGGGTTTGGCAATTATCAAAAACGTCATCCTGGCATACACCCAAAAGACGATAGTCGTTAGCCATTGAGCAATTCATGAATATTTCCGCTACTGAGCGTCACATTCTTGCAGAAATTGTCAGGCATAAACAACAAGAAGTTGCCCAAATGCAACAAAAACTGACGTTCACCGCATTGCAACAACAATTACCTGCTGCTGTGACTGTGCGAAATTTCCTCACTGCTTTACATCAGCATCCCGCACCGAGTTTAATTGCAGAAGTGAAAAAAGCCTCCCCCAGTAGGGGTATTATCCGGACTGACTTTGACCCAGTAGCCATTGCCCAAGGTTATGAACGAGGCGGTGCAGCTTGTTTATCCGTCCTCACCGATGAAAAGTTTTTTCAAGGCAGTTTTGAGAATTTGCGGACTGTGCGCGCTGCTGTCACCTTACCCTTACTGTGCAAAGAATTCATCATTGACCCCTACCAAATTTACTTAGCACGCACAGCAGGTGCAGATGCGATTTTATTAATCGCCGCCATTCTTACAGACAGCCAAATCCAAGAATTCATGGACATTATTCACGCTTTGGGTATGAATGCCCTAATGGAAGTTCATACCTTAGCTGAATTACATCGGGTGCTGAAACTCAAAAATTTACGGTTGCTGGGAATCAATAATCGCAACTTAGAAGATTTTAGAGTTGATTTACAAATAACTCAGCAACTTCTAACACAATGTCAGCAACAAATCCAGAAGTTAAATATTACGGTTGTCAGTGAATCTGGATTGTATAAACCTGCTGATTTATCTTTTGTCGCTCATGCTGGTGCGCGTGCAGTTTTAGTCGGGGAATCTTTAGTCAAACAAAATGACCCAGAACAAGCTGTACGTAGTTTATTGAATTTTTAACCACTGCATGATCAAAGCAATGCCTCAAATTAGATGCTTTAAGAACTTTGATAGAACACCTTCAAATTAAACCCATTGTCAGCATGATTTTGCTTTTGGATGAAATTGCAGCACATCAAAGGCTAGAGTCCGGTGGGGAAGGTGTAGGCCGCAAAATTGTGGTTCAAGTTCCATAACCTCCAAACAATCATCAATTAGCCATTATCAATTACCCATTTTGAGGTGAAATATCACCATGGTTACTATTTCTCATTGCTTTCAAGCATTACGGAATCGCCAACAATGTGCTTTAATTCCGTTTATCACAGCCGGTGACCCTGATTTAACCACCACTGCTCAAGCCCTACAAGTTTTAGACCGCAACGGTGCAGACTTCATCGAGTTAGGCGTTCCCTACTCTGACCCCCTAGCCGATGGTCCCGTCATTCAAGCAGCCGCAACTCGCGCTTTACAAACGGGAATTAAATTAGACCAAGTGTTAGAAATGTTGCGAGATTTAACTCCTCAACTGCAAGCACCGTTAATTTTATTTACTTATTACAATCCGATTCTTCATCGAGGTATTCAAGCATTTTTCGGCGCCATTGTCGCCGCTGGCGTGCGCGGCTTGGTAGTACCAGATTTACCCCTAGAAGAAGCAGAACAATTAATAAAAATAGCATCCGCCTTTGGAGTCGAGGTAATTTTGCTCGTAGCTCCTACTAGTTCCAAACAAAGAATAGCTGCCATTGCTCAAAAATCTCGTGGTTTTATTTACCTTGTTAGTGTCACAGGTGTCACAGGAATGCGCTCTCAAATGCAACAGCGTGTGCAAGGTTTACTCACAGACATGCGTAACATAACTGATAAACCCATTGGCGTAGGCTTTGGCATCTCGACAACAGCACAAGCACTACAAGTCAAACAATGGGGTGCAGATGCAGTCATTGTCGGCAGTGCCTTTGTGCAACGATTAGCCGAAGGTACCCCATCTGAAGGACTGCAAGCCATAGAACAACTTTCTCAGCAACTCAAAGCAGCAATTACTCCTACATCTGCGCCCAAAACGGCTGCTGTGGGTTAGAAAACAATTTTTCGGGCAATTTGATCAAAATTACAGGATTTCAACCTATGGTCAATATACAAAACATCAACACCACCACACGACCTGACGCTGCTGGCAGATTTGGCAAATTCGGTGGTAAGTACGTCCCAGAAACTTTAATGCCGGCATTAAGTGAATTAGAAACGGCATTTCAACAATATCGCCATGATCTGAGGTTTCAAACCGAACTGCAAAATTTACTGCGGGATTACGTGGGACGACCCAGCCCCTTATATTTTGCGGAACGTCTCACAGAACATTATGCACGACTCCATGGCACAGGAGCGCAAATTTATTTAAAGCGCGAAGACTTAAATCATACAGGGGCACATAAAATTAATAATGCTTTAGCTCAAGCCTTACTAGCCAAACGCATGGGTAAGCAACGCATCATCGCCGAAACTGGTGCCGGTCAACACGGAGTGGCTACCGCTACTGTTTGCGCCCGCTTTGGTTTGCAATGTGTGATTTACATGGGTATTCACGACATGCAACGTCAAGCTTTGAATGTGTTTCGCATGAAACTCATGGGAGCGGAAGTCCGTCCTGTAGCAGCCGGAACCGGAACCCTTAAAGATGCCACTTCCGAAGCAATCCGAGATTGGGTAACTAACGTAGAAACCACCCATTACATCCTCGGTTCCGTTGCTGGCCCCCATCCCTACCCAATGATGGTGCGTGATTTTCACTCTGTCATTGGTAAAGAAACTCGCTTGCAATGTCAAGAAAAGTGGGGGGGATTACCAAATATTCTCTTGGCTTGTGTTGGCGGCGGTTCTAATGCTATGGGATTATTTGATGAATTTGTCGATGAACTTAGCGTGCGCCTCGTGGGAGTAGAAGCAGCCGGTGAAGGCATAGATACAGACAAACACGCAGCAACTTTAACACAAGGAAAAGTGGGAGTTCTCCACGGCGCAATGAGTTATTTACTGCAAGACCATGATGGTCAAGTCATAGAAGCACATTCTATTAGCGCCGGACTTGATTATCCCGGTGTGGGACCTGAGCATAGTTATTTAAAAGACATTGGTCGTGCTGAATATTACAGCGTCACTGACCAACAAGCTTTAGCTGCTTTCCAAAGATTATCTCAACTTGAAGGCATTATTCCTGCTTTGGAAACAGCTCATGCCATTGCTTACTTAGAAATTCTTTGTCCCCAACTGCATGGTAGTCCCCGCTTGGTAATTAATTGTTCTGGCAGAGGCGACAAAGATGTACAAACTGTAGCCAAAATCCTCAAATAAAACATCAAGCAAAATTTGTTGCTTTGAGGACTAGGCAAATAACACCCCAGGACAGTAAGTAAAGTCAGTTACCCAGAGTTATTGCCTCAGTCCTCAATTTTGGCAATACCCGCTATATTCACTTGGAATAACATGACAGTTATCACCCAAACTCCACCAAACATCATCAATTCTGACTTTGAGCATTGGTCAACTTTATTACAACAGTTACTTGATAAACAATCTTTAACAGTTGTCCAAGCAAGTGAGTTGATGCAGGGTTGGCTAATTGATGCCATTCCGCCTGTGCTTTCAGGAGCAATTTTAGCCGCCATTCAAGCCCAAGGCGTATCCGCAGAGGAGCTAGTGGGTATGGCTAGAGTATTACAATCACAATCTGCTTTTGCCACTTCCCACACCCCCCGCACCACTCCCCTTATTGACACCTGTGGAACTGGTGGAGATGGCGCTGCAACCTTCAATATTTCCACTGCTGTGGCATTTGTCGCCGCCGCCGCCGGTGTAAAGGTTGCCAAACATGGTAATCGTTCTGCATCAAGCAAAACTGGTTCTGCTGATGTCTTAGAAGCGTTGGGTATTAATCTCAATGCTAGTTGGGAGAAAGTACAAGCTGCTGTGGATGAGGTGGGTATCACCTTTTTATTTGCTCCTGGTTGGCATCCCGCACTGAAAGCAGTTGCACCCATACGCAAAACCTTGAAAATCCGAACTATTTTTAACTTGCTCGGGCCGTTGGTTAATCCCATGGAACCCACAGGACAAATTATTGGTGTCAACAACCCAGGTTTATTAGAAACCATCGCTCAAGCCTTATCAAAATTGGGATGTCGGCAGGGGATTTCAATTTACGGACGGGAAAAATTAGATGAAGCCGGATTAGCAGATGTAACAGACCTGGCTGTACTTCAAGACCATAAAGTACGTCGTCTCGTTCTCAATCCTCAAGAACTCGGTTTGAGTTACGCACCAACTACAGCGTTACGCGGTGGAAATGTGCAAAAAAACGCAGAAATTTTACAAGCGGTTCTTCAAGGTCGTGGCACTCAAGCTCAAAAAGATGTAGTGGCTTTGAATACAGCCTTAGCACTGCAAGCGGGTGAAGTTAGTAATCCAGTAACAGATGTGATGGCAGGTTGCGCTAACTGTCTGGCCTTAGCTCAAGAAGTTCTTGAAAGTGGTGCGGCTTGGGCAAAGTTAACACAATTAGCTGCGTTTTTGCAATAACAATTTCTACACAACGGGGAGTTAACAACCTTGATGTTATTCTCCGTGCTTTTGTCAATTTCAGTATAGGTAACGAAAATGATTGTAGTACTTAAAAACAGTACACCTGATAGCGAAATTAACCGAATTTGCCAAGAATTAACAGAAAATTGGCAAGTTACTGTTGAAAAAAGCTTCGGCAAACAAAAAGCTATTTTGGGAATCATTGGTGATACATCTATCATCGATACATTGCAAGTGCAGGAGTTAAGTCCTTGGATTCAACAAGTATTACGAGTACAACAACCTTTCAAGCGAGCTAGTCGAGAATTTCGACATGGAGAAGCCAGCGAGGTGATTGTTTCCACTCCTAACGGTTGTGTACCTTTCGGAGAATGTCATCCCATTGTCGTGGTAGCTGGCCCTTGTTCCGTTGAAAATGAAGCCATGATTGTGGAAACCGCCAAGGGTGTCAAGAGGGCAGGAGCTCAGTTTCTCCGGGGAGGAGCCTACAAACCCCGTACTTCACCTTATGCTTTTCAAGGCTATGGTGAAAGCGCATTAGATTTATTAGCAGTAGCCCGTGAAGCCACTGGTTTAGGCATTATCACTGAGCTCATGGATGCAGCAGATTTACCAGCCGTAGCCAAAGTTGCGGACATCATCCAAATCGGAGCGCGGAATATGCACAACTTCTCGTTGTTGAAAAAAGTCGGCGCTCAAGATAAACCAGTGCTACTCAAACGCGGCATGTCTGCCACCATTGACGAATGGTTAATGGCAGCAGAATACATTCTCGCATCAGGAAATCCCAACGTCATCTTGTGTGAGCGAGGCATTAGAACCTTTGATACCAAATATGCCCGGAACACCTTAGATTTATCGGTAATTCCTGTATTGCGACATCTTACGCATCTGCCCATCATGATTGACCCCAGTCATGGCACTGGTAATTCTGATTATGTCCCCCCTATGGCTTTAGCCGCCATCGCAGCCGGTGCAGATGCTTTAATGATTGAAGTTCACCCCAATCCTGCTAGAGCCTTATCTGATGGGCCTCAGTCCCTTACCCCTGAGAAATTTAACCGCTTAACTCAGGAAATGTCTATCCTCGGCAAAGTAGTTAATCGCTGGTCTATGCCTCCTGTATTAACTTCTGTTTAACAGCTATTCCACTGACAAAACCATGAGGAAGATATAGACGATATAGAAGATATATATAGATACTCGACTTTTTTAAATAAGTCGGGTATCTGCTTATTAGTGAGGGCACAAACCCCAGTATTTAGAGTATATATTGAGTTGTCAATTTAACTTATATTGAGTGCTATTAACTAAAGTTAAATATCTATTTAAATATTTTCATATCTTATGAAACAAGAACTTATTATCAAAATATAATTAATTTATTTATCTCATCCTCGCAAAAATACTAGTCTGATTTTTTACACAATACTTATTAGGGGCACATAGAATCAATTAATATCTTAGGGTTTGCTGAAAAAGTTATTAGTGAGGACAGGGAAAAGGGAATGGGGAATTGGGAAGTTTGACCTTTATTCAGCAAACCCTAATTACCAATTAGTAATTACATTGAAAAACCTCTAAATTACGAATTACGAATTACGTTAGCGAGAAGCTGTCCTCTGAAAGAGGTATTACGAATTCAAAAGCTGTAAGTTAGGCAGTATTAGCCTGTGGATTGGGTAGTTACGACACTTTCAAGATGAAGCAAGAAGTAAACAAAACTCAAAGCAGATTTGAGTAGGTTTTACATAACAAAGTTCATCCCCTCGCAGACATTTTCCCTCAGGCAGAAAACCACAATCACCTGGATGCCATAGCACAATGTTATCTAAGGTCGGAGATTCAATTTAATTTTCTCAAACTTCCAATGGAAACCCAATTACACTGACGAAATTTTTCAAACGAATAACCCCAACCTTATCTACAAAGTTGGGGTATTTGACAAAAATTTAAACAATAAACAGGTTGGCGACGTGATCAACAAACGAGTTACCGCCATCAGTTAAAAAATGATTACTAACGGCCAGCCATACCGCCGCCACCGAAGCTAAACATACCGCCGCCACTGGAATCATTGCTACTGTCACCGAAGCTGGGCATATCCCTACCAAAGCTAAACATATCGCCGCCACTGGAATCATTGCTACCGAGACTGAAGCTAGGCATACCGCCGCCACTGGAATCACTGCTACTGTCACCGAAGCTAGGCATACCCCTACCAAAGCTAGGCATACCGCCGCCACTGGAATCACTACTGCCAGTTAAGGAGTCAGCAATACCAGTAGAATTACTTATTTCGCCAGTTAAGGAGTCGCCACCAGTAGAGGAGGGAATTTGAGTCCAAGGGTTGACACCACCAGTCAATGGACTACCTTCCGCCGTCCGGTCGCCAAAGCTAGAAAAAAGATCACCAGTTGGGGTACTACCCTCAGTCAGCCCACTATTATCATCAATATCAGTAGCATTGTTTTCGCCACCATTATCAATTGAGTCTTCCATCCTAGCAGTGGAGTTATCCTCACCGGAAGTAGGTACTTCGTCAACAGTGGAATTGCTCATCTCGCCACCAGTGGAGGAGGGAATTTGAGTCCAAGGGTTGACACCACCAGTTAATGGACTACCTTCGGCCGTGGGGTCGCCAAACCCAGCAAAAGGGTCAGTACCCAGGACGCTACCGTCAGCAAACAAACTATCATCAATACTCGTATCCGAGTCTCCAAAAGCGCTAGCAAAGGAGTTTATTAAGCTTTCTGGAGTTACACCATCAATTTGTAATAATGGTGCAAAGGGTGATTGCAGTAGCAAATCAGTCATGTCATCTCTACTATTAGAGTCGGTATTTTCGACACTATTATCAATTGAATCTTCCGTGATAACTGTGGTATCTTCCATTAGAAAAAAAGCTCCAATTTTGCCCATAAAAATTTCATTACGGCTGGAATATTGACTATAAAAGTTACCCAGCTTCCTGAATTTATGTTTGTGTTAAGATTCTGTTACGGCTTTTTATTAGCTATTATCATCTTGATATTAATGGTTTTTCCATTAAACAAAATTCCAAGATTGACAACACATATAAGCTTTAATTAGCCCGCTCTCACTATTAATTTAGTTGGTTTTGAAATGAACCACAATGAAAAATATTTTCTTGAAATTGTAAAAATTTAGATATGTTAATATTTTTAATATTTCAACTTTAATAACTAAATATAAATAGCTTAACACTGTATTTTTTCTGTTATCCCCTGTATACAGCATATCGTGAGTAAATGAGGTGCAGTAAGAGGCTATTTATAAAGTAAATCTAAAAATGGTTTGCTTTGAGAAATTGCAAAGATAGGATAGGTTTAAAGCAGTATAACTACTCATTAAGAAATGGCTCGGAAAGCTTATTCTACGGACCTTAGGGACTCAGAATGGGAAATTCTCCCTTCCTCAATTCCACCAGCTAAATCTGGAGGTCATCCTCCCACAACTGATATGCGTGAAGTGTGAAAGCTAAGAAAAAGGCGAAAAGTGGCGTATAAAGAAAATCAAGAGTAAAATATCATCAGCACAAACAAGCTTGTTTTAGTGAGATATAAAGCACTTGGAATAAGCGACAAATGCTTTCAGGGTAAACACTTTAATCTTTTCGTAGACTAAAGTGTTTATTACTGTTTAGTCTGTTTAATTCTTAAAAATTGATACCTGAAACAATGTAATCACAAGTGTTGAATGTTAAGAAAGAGGTGATAAAAATAGCCCAAAATATGGTAAATTCTGGGCGAAGGATTAAAAAAAATAATTGATAATGATTATAAATTCATTTCCCAAGATTGTCAAAGACATCCTCAGACCGTTGCC
>NZ_JANQDJ010000034.1:0-84279 GCF_029891685.1 Umezakia ovalisporum Ak1311
ATTGGCAAAGGTGAGATAGTTAAAATCTCCCGTGAAGTAATCTCCCACCTTAATTGTGTAACTCTTCCAACCTTGACCAATGGTGTAATTGTTAAAGTCTCCTAATCCCCAATTTTGAGTACCACTGAGTTTGAATGTTGTGAGTGGGCTATTTACAACATTATCTGTGTCAAAGCCAATGGCATGAATTTCTCCACCCCTAGTGCTTTGGAATTCAAATTCTAGGATGGTGTCTTTGGTAATGGTGTAATTGTTTATGTCTAGTTTTTTCCAGGTGTTACCCAGTAGGTCTAGTTGAGTTTGGTCGTCGGAAATGGTGAATTGCCCATTCAAATCTTGTTGAGGGTCGTAGGGAGAGATGTCTAAAATCAGGATATCGGTGGGCTTTTGATTAGTCAAATTTAAACCGACAATTACTGGGTCATGGTCTGAAGAACGGAAAGCGTTGGGACTATATAAACTGGTTATGTGGTTTGCTGATTTAAAGTTGGTGTTGTAGTCAAAGACGTTAGGTTCATCGGCGTTGATGTGCCATTTGCTCGCACCAGTAACTTGCTTTGCTAAACTAGCATTAGCTAAGGCGTAATCTAGGGAACCCCACTGACCATTAAAAACATAGGAGTAATTGCTGTTTGATATTAAGTTCTGATATCCAGCTGTTTTTAAAGCTGTGATTGGGTCTTCTTGGGGGTAGGCGTTAATGTCACCCATAATTAAATAATCAGGGTCAGTGGTGCCTGTGGGATTGGTTGCTAACCATGTGGCTAAATCTTGGGCGGCACGAGTTCGAGTGCCGTTGGATAAACCTTGACCATCGCCAATATCTGCGTCACCTGGTCCCCCAGCACTAGAACCCTTAGATTTAAAGTGATTAATAACAACAGTAAATTCTTCCCCAGTAGAGTTTTCTTGGAATGTCTGCGCCAGAGGTTTACGGTTATTATTGTCAAATGCCCCTTGACCAAAGCCATCGGGGATCGTAGCAGCTACACCAACAGGAGTTACCTTACCAGGTTTGTAGATGGAGCCTACGGCAATTTCGTCAGTACCTATTTGGGCAAAGCCAGGGTCATTCACGGCATAAGTACCAGCCCCAGCCACAGCATTCAAGTTATTAACTAAATCTTGAACGGCACTATTGGAACCATAGCCATCGTTTTCTAACTCTATCAATCCCAAAACATCTGCATCTATACCCAATACAGCCGCGACAATTTTATCCCGTTGGCGATTAAACTCAACCAAGCTCTCAGCTCCTCTAGCGGTAGGGAAACCTCCACCCAAACCATCGCCGTTAAAGTAGTTAAGAACATTAAAGCTGGCAACTTTAAGCCTACCAGCGACATCTGGCGCCGTCTCTGGACGCAGATTTGAGGAGATAAAGTTGACGGGATTAACAGGTTGAATCCGATATTCGCCAAAGCGTTCATCCAGGATACCCGATAATCCGCTCACTGTGTCACCACCACGCAACGTATTGTTAGCACTTAAAGGTACACCCCCGCCACCGTGAATAATTGGATCGGGATTTTGAATTGTTTGCCCATCGTCCAAAATAATCCGAACCTTGGCAATTTCCTCTAAATAACTGGAGTAACCAGTAACACTAGGCGCATTAAATTGAGTGTATTGTTCTAATCTGCCATCGGTTCCTGGCTGATTACTGTTACCATCGGCAGATAAAACAATTTGTCCAAATCGCCCTAATTGGAAATGCTCTGTTACTGTGAGGGTTTGTGGAATATTAACACGCATTCCCTCAAAGGCTTCGAGGTCATCAACACTCATTAAGGGAAAACTCAAGGTTGAAGCTGAGGGTAGGAGATTATTTTCACTGAGTACGGTTACATTGGTCAGGTTTCCCAGTTGAGTCAGGCTGCTACCACTGCTGGTGAATTCTCTAACTTCACCAGTAATTCTTACTTGGTCGCCGACTTTGACATCTACTCCAAAGTTGTCATCAAATATAAAGATGCCTTCTGAGGTTAAAGCATTGCCATCAATATCTGTGTCTTCTTCTTGAATGTAGAAGCCACGCAGATTTTGCACACCGCTTGCCACTTGGAAATCGCCAATTACGATGCCTTCGATGGTTCTAAAGCTACCGAGGAAATTCCCTGACTCTCCAGTACCCTGAATTTCATGAATTTTGGTGATTACCACGACCTCATCGTTGTCTGTAATTGTGGCAACAATGTTAGCAATATTCAGCCCGTTGTAAGTCACATCATTACTAGTTACCGTGTGGCTAATGGTAGTAGAGTGAGTTCCTTCTAGTACACCATCATCTACGGCAATTACTGTGACTTCTTGCGGTATGTTCCAGTTAAGAGGGGTAAATACCAGGCTTGCTGGGGTGGTGGTGGACTGGGAATCAGTGTCAATAGTAACCGTGACGTTGGCTGTGGGTTGGGTATTCAGTACCAAAGTATAGGTATCTGTTTGACTTCCTTCTGTAATTTCGGTACTACCATTGGAAGTCTTGAGATCCAAGCCTGGGGATGCTGTGTCTTCTACAGTAAAATTACTTACCCAATTCGATTGATTTATGGGTCCAGTATCAGTCCTTGTCCAATTAGCAGTATTGGCCAGTGCTGCTAGTAATTCTGCCTTTATCCCTGTTGTTGAACCACTGTAGTAGCCATTATCGAAATTCCCTGCATAAAATGCTGTTCCTGCTTCTACAGAAATACCAGGAGGTATATTACTGGTATTGGTGCTATTGCTACCGCTTGTTAGCCAGTTGGTTGCAGAAGCAAAATGTGCGCCGTAAATAAATATGGGACTCGCCACCGTACCAGTAAGAATAAATATCTGATCCCCACCCACTGCTAAAGCCAAAGCAGATCCGCTACCAGTTCCCAGACTCCAGGTATTTGCGGTTGAACCGTTCCAACGAATCACTGTTCCAGCCGTAACAGTTTCAGTGTGAGTCCAGGTTAACGGACCACCACTATCCAGATGTTCAGTGGTGCGAAATCCATTATCTTGCCAAGATGAATCCGTAAAGTTGATCAATGTGTTGGCAGGAATATCAACCAAAGTTACCCAAGCAAAATCATCGTTACCATCAGCGTTATAAGCAGTAATTGCAATATCACCTTGTGTCAAAGTCATAAATTTCTTTCCATGCGGATTTTAGAGAGTATCAGTCATGGGCTAGGAGCAACCTATATTTAAGTTGAAATAATGTATAATTTGTACTTTTGATAATTTGACTACAGGCCATAATTTATACTAAAAAATTTAAGGAATAATTAACACAGGATTAAAATTAAAAATAATATTTGCAGGTGACGGAAACCACTTGGCCTCAGGTAGTGGAGGAATTTCCAGGGAGGGAATTTATTCCCTCCCAATAACTAACCATGATGCGGATCTTCTATATATCTTTTGATAACATCTGCTCAAAGTTGACCAGCAGTAGAGTAAAAATAACTATTAATCCACAAACTAAGAAGTTTAAGTAACTCAGGAAATTCTCACCTAAGCAAACAAGATGACCTACCCTTAACAGCTTTAACTACCTGATTGCTACAAAAAATAAATGTACATCATCCGTAGTAGCCTCAAAAGAAACTATGTCCCAGTCTTTTTCTTTGGCTAGTTCATACATTATTTGTCCAAGGCCTTTAGCTATCTCCCTAGTTAAGACCTTTTTCCTGGCTTTGACAATTCATACCAAATGCACCACCGCATTACCTTTTTAAGGATTACCTATTCTGTATTCTAGTGTTGGCTGCTGACAAAGGTGATGACTCCAAACAAAAATATTGCAAAAATATTGTTGGAGTAAGGGAATATTTCATGGGCTATATCAGTTAAAAGATACAGATAAAACTCACCTGAGGTTGTAATTAATAATGCTGAAATTATCTTTCCTGTGGTTGATGTTAATTATCTCTATATCTTGGAGAATTTATACATAGGTTCCCACAAGGATGGAAAACAATGCGTACAATTAACATTGGTTTGACAGAAGAGCAACGTCAAGGTGTGATTAATCTGTTGAATCAAGACTTAGCAGATTCCTACGTTTTGATCATCAAAACCAAAAAGTACCATTGGGATGTTGTCGGCCCTCAGTTCCGTAGTTTACATGAACTTTGGGAAGAACACTATGAAAAACTCACTGAAAACATTGATGATTTAGCAGAACGTATTCGTGCTTTGGGGGGTTTCCCCGTGGGTACGATGGAAGGATTCCTCAAGATTGCTACCCTCAAAGAACATAGCGGTCAAGTCCCCCTAGCAACAGAAATGGTAGCTCAACTGGGAGAAAATCACGAGCAGTTTATTCGTAATTTGCGCGATCACGTGGATCAGTGTAGTGAGCAGTTTCATGATGAAGGAACTGCTGACTTTTTAACTGGATTGATGGAAGAACATGAAGAGATGGCCTGGATGTTGCGCTCATTCATTGAAGGACAAGCCCTACAACCAGACGGTGTACAACCGCCAATAGAAACTAAAACTCCTGTAGGTGTGTAGCACCAGGCAAAGCCACTGGGGAGGGTTGACTCTTCGAGACAAGGCCTATGAGAATCAATCTTCCTTTATTTAATTGTCAACTTATGTATGACTAAAATCAATTTAAAGGAGTATTCAAGTGCCGGAAGTTTATCGAGCAGAACGTACCATCACAGCCGTATTTAAAGAACAAAGGCAAATTGACCAGGTTATTCGACGTTTACTTGATCGGGGTATCCCTAGGGATTATATTTCTGTCATGGGCAAAGACTTCCAGTCAGAAACGCGAATTTCTGGTTTTATTACTAAAAAAGATGTAATTTTGGGAGGCTTGAGAACGGGAGCTATTTTTGGTTCCTTGTTTGGTTCTTTTCTCAGCTTGCTCACTGGGGTGGGTATACTGTTCGTTCCTTTTGTTGGCCCTATTGTTGCAGCTGGGCCTATTGGTGCATTGTTACTAGGTGCTGCTAGTGGGGCCATTGCTGGTAGCGCTGGGGCGGGACTAGTATCGGTGTTGACGGCTTGGGGAATGCCTGAGGATAAAGCTACAGTTTATCAAACACGTTTGCAAGCTGGACAGTTTATATTAATGGCAGAAGTCCCTAGCCATCGCTTAGGAGAATTTCAATTGCTGTTGGAAAGTGCTGGTGGTGAAGAAATTCACACCAGTGACCAAACATTGAGTCGTCCTTGTTCTGGTCCATGTAATAGTCCAGAAGATTTGTCTCCTGAAGTTCGCGCTCATCTCTCTCAAGAAGCTCAACGCACATTTATGGATCGCTATAATGCGGTACTAGATGACACCAATGATGAGTTCACCGCAGAACAAGCGGCTTGGGAGGCTGTTCATCAGCAGTTTGATGAAGATGAAGGGGGTGTTTGGTCAAAGGCTAAAGTGAATGTTTAGATAATTAGTTAATTGATTCCACGGAAATCCCCACCCTATATCAGGATGGGGATTTCTAATAACTGGGTTTTCACCATGAATAATCCTTTTACACCTAATAACTGGTACGACCAGTTAGCAAACCCCATAAAAAGATGGCAATTGTTGCACCAATGATAGCCACAATTAAACCAGGAATACTGAGAGTAGCAGCAGTGAGTTGTAATCTTCCTGTTTCCAAGAGAGTAACAATAGTTCCCCCAATTAATGCACCGAGAATACCCAAGAGCATGGTTGCAATGATTCCGCCTCCCTGACGACCAGGGTAAATAGCTTTAGCAATAGCTCCGGCAATTAAACCTAGAATTATCCAAGCGATTAGGTTCATAATTTAAATTATCAACAGGTTTATAAATAATTTATGAATTTTATTTTGGTTTTCCTTCTACCACAAGAAATAGCTATTAAGCATTAATAAAATTTAGTTTTTATCAATGTAGATTCCAATTTTAAAATTAATAATTTTACATCAAGGAGTTTAAAGTACCACGGGAACACCAGTTAGGTGTAAACAACGGGGTAGTAAAATCTTTCTTTGGTGATAATTTATCTTGAGTGCTTTCAATACAATTAATTTCAGTATATTATGTAAAAATTAACGCCAATTTCTATGATTGTGAAAAGAGTATTTGCATACTAATTTAGGTTCACATACTCTTATATCTTTTAAATTCACATAACTGTTGAGTTAGTTTGTATTAATTTATTTAAATGAAATCCTTGATACTTTTTTATTTGTATACCAGGATTTATGATGTACCACTAGCTCTTGAATAATTTGTGTTATGTGCTGCTAATTTTTTGGCAAAATATGCCCATTGGTATATAATACTAAAACAATGATTAAATTTCTTAAAAGAATGTGGGGATAAATATTATGAATCCAGAAGTTAAAGTTGTTAAACTCAGTGGAATTATCAATATTCCCAACTCACAAGAACTACAACAATATATTACTCAACTTCTAGAAAGTGGTGCAAAAATAATTCTAGTTGATTGTCAAGATGTGTCTTTTATGGATAGTTCTGGCTTGGGGTCTTTGGTTTTAGCGTTCAAAACGTTACGGGAAGCACATACCAGGCTAGTTCTTTGTTCTATTAATGAACAAGTGAGAATATTATTTGAATTAACCAGTATGGATAAAGTGTTTGAGATATTTTTAAATCAAGATGAGTTTAATCAGGTTTTACTCTCTAAAAACTGATTACTCAAAATTAATTTGTAGGATTGATAAATCATCGTCAAAAGTTTCTTTGGAGTTTAAAGCGATGAGATAATTCAATACTTGATCAAGTTGACGATCAATTGTGTGTTGTAGACTAACAAGTATTTCAATGAAATCATTTAAACTCCAAAGTGTACCATCCAATTTCGTGATTTCGTAAGCACCATCACTAAAAATATAGAGACTACTAGATTCGGCAATATTACAACAGGTGTCAACATATTTGGCTTCTGGAAACATACCAACTGGCATTCCAGGCGTTCTGAGTAGTTGAATATCAGTGTTTTTGGGAGATGTGCCTGATACTAATACTGCTGGTGGATGACCCGCACTTGCATAAATTAACTCCCGCTTAATTCGATTATACACTCCATACCAAATAGTAAAATATTTGTCGTTTTGGTAGTTCATTTGAAAAGTTTGATTTAAAGCCTTTAGGACTTCACTTGGTTGATAGTAATTCAAACCTTTTAAAGCACGGGAACGTAATAGATTGAGAACGGAAATTGAAGGAAGAGCAGCTTTAAGTCCATGTCCAGCCGCATCTAGCAAGTATATAGCTAGATACTCGGAATCTAGCCAGTAGTAATCGAAACAGTCGCCGCCTAGTTGTCGGGAAGGAATAAATCGAGAATTAATCTTTAAGGGTTCCGTTGTTGGTAAAGGTAGGAGCGATCGCATGTACTCTGCGGCTTCTGCTAGTTCGGTTTCTAAGAGTAGCTTTTGGCTGTGTAAATCCTGACTTAATTGATGCAAGCGCAATCCGGCTCTAACTCGTGCTTTTAATTCATTTTGCTCAATAGGTTTGGAAATAAAATCATCAGCACCAGCATCTAGTCCCTTGACACGATCAGCGATGGAATCCAAAGATGTTAAAAAAATAAAGAAGGTAGTAGATAAATTAGGGTCTGTCTTCATGCGTTTACAGACTTCTAACCCATTCAATCCTGGCATAATCCAATCACAAATCACCAGTGCTGGTTGGTAAGCCATCGCCCTAGCAATTCCTTCTTCTCCATTATTAGCAGCAACTACCTTATAGCCTTGTTTTTCTAACATCCTTTTCAGGAGTATTTGTATAGAAATATCATCATCAATTACCAAGATTTGAAACATAGAAAATACTAATTTAAAAATAATAAATAAAAATATCTTAGATTTTATAGTCCATCCTTGTCCTGAGTTAGCAATTGTTCATTGCTTTTTCAGCATTAGCAAATATTATGGAGGTGACAACGGATTTATCCATAAAAGAATCGCGCGTTTTAGTTGGTTTAAATCCCGGTACACTTCTTGTCTAAACCATTGTCCTAAAGCATCCAAAGGAGTAAATGATGTGCCTGGTTGCCATTTAATATCTTGACCTAAAGGTGTAGTGTGACTTCCTGGTAAAGTTTGTATCGTCACCATTTCCGGAAATCGTGCTTGTAAGACTTGACTTAAAGATGCTGATTGGTCAATGGTATCGCTATTAAATTTTATTAATAAATTGCGACGGATATTGTAACTTTCCTGTATGATGTCTTCCGTTTCTAGCGGAGACGGTGTAAACTCAACCAAGAAAGTCGAATTTAACTGTTCTACTAAAGGAATAGCCTCCTTAGCTGCGTAGTTGTTGAAGGAAATTAAAATATTCCCTGCACGTTCTACAGGTAGAAGGCTACCTATGAGCAAATGAAGTTTACAACCCATACTATGCCCTAGTCCGTAAGTTGGAAGATACACCAGGCGTAATGCCCGAGAGTCGTGTAATCTCTCTATGGTGCGCTCAAAGTTCAGCAGTGCAGTTTTAGCGATGGCAATATGATCCAAAGTATTAACAAATGGTGTAGCAATAATAACGTATCCTTTGTTTGCTAGTTGCTCCAGTAACCACCGATAAGTGAGATGAGGTGCGGTGGCCACAAATGCACCCCCCAAAAAATGGATGATTCCAATGGGCTTTTGAGGAATCAGTACCCAGTTACCTCTAACTTCTTTCCACTCCATACCTATAGGCGATCGCTTAATTCACACCTCTTTATGTTAGACGGTTGATTGCAATCGTGGGGGGACTTGAGGAAAAAAGCTAAGATGTTAGTTCTAGGTTTGGGTTTGTAGCCTTTTCATTTCGATTTGCACATCTAAGGCAATTTGCAATGCTTCATTGAGTAACCTACCATGTTCTGTTGCTTCTTCTGTAACTTGCATTGCCGTTAAAGTCCCTAAGTTATTTGCAAATAGCTCTGTGTTCTTGAGAATAAAATTTTTGTTTTCTCTTAAAATTCTTTCTGTTTTCAAAGCTCGAATTAAATCAGTCCTGGTGAGTTTTAGAGCAGCAATAACTTTCTCCCTTTCCTTAATAACTACTCCTGGGTTACCAGCAGCTTCTATTTGATCATTGATATCTATCGCTTTAATAACGGCATTATATCTATCAACATCCTTTAAAAGTATTTCTAAAGCATTTGTCATATTATGATTAAGGATTTTCAGTTTTTTCCACCACAATAAATACAAAACAATCTGTGTGATACCTCCACCCCATAAACATAATATTATTAATAAAGACCAGGATGGAACTGTAACCCAAGTAGCAAAAATTCTAATAATAATATCAAAAACCAAGTAACTAAAAACAAATATAGAACAACTAATAAAAACTACAGTGGCTCCCTCAGAGCCTTTTACCTTATTGATTATCCTTCTAGCAATTTTTCCTAAAGGATTGCTAATAATAATTAACTCAGCTTTAACAGGTAAATTAGTCAATTGCCGCAATTCTTTCTGACTAATATCTAAGCCATGTAAGTCATTACGCACAGCCTTCCCCATCCTCACCAGATTACTTAGGAATATGAATTAAATAACGTGCAAATCTAGTTTTTGTCATCACCCCAGCTTTAACCAGGGTCAAAGTTCTCCTTTCCTTGGCCATAAGAGGCTTTGGAAGTGAGGTTCTGTACTTGATTAAATCCACACTCCTTATTTAGTACAATATAGCAATCAAATTTATTGATGGCTCGTTAAATTGTAAATTTTCGTCATTTTTTTTAATTAAACTAATGGCTACAAAGGAGGTTTTGTGTACAACTTGATACTTTTGTTACTTCTTAATTAGTCATATTCTCAGATGAAGGTTGTTTGCAAATGACTACATAAAGCATTTTATTATTTAATATTTATTATTTATTAATTTTTTATTTTAGGAAAATTATTTGTGATTTGATACTCTAGTTAAAGTAGAGGTTACTCAAACATCAACAACGAGAGAAAAAAGTCCATTATAAAAATTAATACCCAAGTAGTGACAACTGCGGTTGTTGCTGATTCTCCAACTTCTTTTGCTCCTCCTTTGGTAGTTAATCCCCAACTACAGCCATTGATAGCAACTATAGCTCCAAAAATTATTCCTTTTACTAAAACCATAAATAAATCCGATAACTTCAATAAACTTCTCACAGACTCTAAAAATGCTTCAGGCTGAATATGGTAAAATTGTGCCGCCGCAAAAACTCCGCCCATGATGCCCAAAACTAAAGCAAAAACCATCATAATTGGCATCATTAAAATGCAAGCAATTACTCGAGGAAGCACTAAGTAGTCAATGGGATTTGTTTTCAGCATATAAAGTGCATCAATTTGTTCTGTAACTCCCATAGCACCTATTTCTGCTGCGAAAGCAGAACCTACCTGTCCTGCAATAATACTAGCTGTCAAAAGAGGGGCTAATTCTCTGCAAAAAGCCAACCCAAAAGCACCACCTACAGCACTTACCGCACCAAATTTTATTAATTCTCTAGCAGTTTGAATGGTAAAAATCATACCCGCAAACCCACTAACAAGCAGAACTGGAGATACGGAAGCAGGCCCGGCTGTCACCATATGTTGCAAAATTTTCCGGTAGTAAGTTTTTCCTTGGAGAAAATGCAGCAGAGTTTGACCAAGGAGTAAGACCACAGCAAAATAGCGTACAATCCATAATTGCTCCAATTTTTTTTTTCTTGGCAATTCTACCGATTTTAAAACTGAATTTTTTGTCTCCATATGATCATGTTTTGATATAAACTTGGCAGTATTTGCTGCTGGAATTCAGAGTTTAGTTAGTATAAACTAAGCCTCTTCATTAGATTACAGGAAATTCTGTGTTATCTGAAAATAAATATTGTGGCACTACGAAAATAACAAATTTGTGTAATTTATGACATCACAAAATTGGTCAATTTACTATATAGCAATCTTAAATAATTTGTGAACACTCAGGCTTTAGTTGATGGCAGAACCAGGGATTTTTGCAATTTGGCAATTTATCCAAATCAAATCCCATAGCTATGGCTATCCTTGAAGGATAAAAAATTAAGAAAATTATATTAAAACTTAATACTAACCAACAAGCCAAATACCCAAGACATCCACTATCACAAAATAGAAATAAATAAAAATACCTTAATTAATTGCTAAACCCTTGAAAATAATATTTTTGTTGAATGATAGTCAACTATCTAGAGGAAGAGAAAAAATAACATTTCGATATTCACCTAGTTATGTAATTGAGTTAAATTTGAAACTATTTACTGTATCTTTATGAAAAATATTTTTTTTAAATCCTATTTAAATGCCATACTGTATAAGTTTTTTTGAAAGATATTTTTCATGATTAATTTCTGGAGTTTTTCATTAGCAAGTACAACTTTGCTTACCTGGGGAGTGACATTTGCCACAATCAATCCTATGATAGTTTCTGCTCAAACAAGGGTTTCTACTACTCCCTCCTCTACTTTAGCTGTTAACTTGTCTGACATTAGTTCAGATTATTGGGCAAGTCCATTTATTCAGGCTTTAGCTGAAAGAAACATCATATCTGGTTTTCCTGATGGCACATTTAGGCCAAATCAACCCGTGAGTCGGGCTGAATTTGCAGCAATGATTCAAAGGGCTTTTAATCAAGACACCGTTCGGCGAATAAATCCAGAGGGGTTTGCAGATGTTCCTGCTGGCTTTTGGGCTAGTTCTGCAATTGAGGAAGCCTACGAAACTGGATTTATGTCAGGTTATCCAGGAAACTTATTTCTGCCAAATCAACAAATTCGCAAAGTTGAGGCGGTGGTTGCTTTAACAAATGGTTTGCGTTTACAACCTACCGATAATGCATCAGCTATAGTAAACACTTACTATAGAGATGCGTCAGCAATCCCGAAGTATGCATTGGATGATATCGCAGCAGCAACAGAAGCCAATATTGTTGTCAATTATCCCAATGTCAACCGTATCAACCCCCTAGATCCTTTAACTCGTGCGGAAGCATCGGCTATTTTATATCAAGCTTTAGTAAAACAAGGACAAATGCAAGCTTTGTCCAGCAATGTTGCAGCGACTAACTACATAATTGGGGCTAGTGAAAAAGCTCAAACTGCTCAAGATATTGTTTCTATTGCTGCATCGAGTGAATTTTTTACCAACTTCACCTCTTTATTGCAAACAGCAAGTTTAGCAGGTATCTTACAACAACCTGGCCCTTATACAGTATTTGCTCCCACCGATGAGGCGTTTGCAGCTTTACCACCTGGGACTTTACAGGAGTTGCAGCAACCGGAGAACAGACAATTATTGATTCAGATTTTGAGATATCATGTAGTCCCTGGGAAATTAACTGCTAATCAACTCTCATCTGGAAAATTGAGAACTTTTGACGATGTACCTGTGGATATTAAGGTGGACAGAGCCACCAATGAAATTGCGGTCAATGATGCCAATGTAATTCAGCCCAACATACAAGCCAGCAATGGTGTCATCCATGTAATTAACGAAGTCCTCATACCACCTAACCTGGGAGTAAGTCAGCAGCCACCAACAGTACCTGCTCCTGAGATAGAGCCGGTTACGACTACTCGTCGTCGGGCTAGTTATATTGGAGTTGCTGGTAATATTGGCATAGGTGGCAATTCTGCCCTCAGTGAAAGTAACTATGGAGTCATCAGCAAAATTGGGCTGGCAAATACTATCTCAGTAAGACCATCCGTGATATTTGGGGATGATACACTGTTCTTGCTTCCTGTAAGTTTAGATTTTTCTCCGCGTTTAGCAAGTGATCCTTTGACTGGACAACAGATATCAATATCTCCTTTCTTGGGTGTTGGTGTAGCTATTGAAACTGGGGGCGATTCTGATGTTGGTTTCTTGTTAACTGGCGGCGTGGATCTGCCTCTAGGTGGTCGCTTTACCGCCGCAGGTACTGTCAATGCAGCATTTTTGAATAGTACAGATTTTGGTTTGTTATTGGGGATTGGCTATAACTTCTAATGCTAACTTCTCTTTTCAGGCTTTTGAGCAGGGTATTTTCAGTTAGCGATTAATCAGGATAAAGAGGGAATAGCCGCAGATCAAAAAAATGAAGGCGATCGCTGCAGAAAAAATAACAACATCCCGCACAATAAATAAAATCCAATCTTTTCTCAGTTCTTGTCTAAACTTAAGTTCCCGTAGCTTCAGTTCCAGTTCGGCCTCTGCTTGTGATTGCAAGTTTACTGGTAATATAACTGCTGGTTTATCTACTTCCATATTTGTTCTTTAAATAAGGCTTCCTGTTATATTTTGCACTTGAAAACAACCCACAAAATGTAAAACATCCTAGACCTTTGTAATTGCCGCGTTCCACTCGCTAATAACAATTTTTATTACATAGGGATGGCTCATTGCTTTCTGATACCACTAGTGTTAAATCCATAAAACTAATCGAAAGTTATAATATCAACCGTTTCATTTTTGAGGAACTATGAGCAATTATATTAGTGTTATTGTGAGTAATAAGACGTGCAATTTTTTGTACAAATTCCTGATTTTTTAAACTACGTATTTTAACAATTTAAATCTTAATGTCTCAAAAACACCTCATATACACGTATAAAAACGCCTACTTACCTGGATTTATTTACGTGCATATGGGGTTAAAAAATGTACTTTATTCTACTGAATAAAGTACATTTTAATGTACTAGCTCCATCCCTCTTTTAGTCAACGTCTCAGCAGTCAACCCGTTGAACGCCATTAACTCACCTGCACTGGCGGTGGTTTCCCCGCGCTTCCAGGCGAAAGTGTCACGTTTACAATTACTACGTAACATAATTGGTTCTAGCATCGCCGCAGCACCACCAGTTACACCAATTAAGGCATCACCATCAAACAATTCAGCAAACTTAGTATCATCCATAAAACCGCCATCGGCTTCTGAACAACTTTCCCAAGCTGTATCATGAGGACGATATAAACGGCGGGGATTGATAATAGAAATTATCTTCACACCAATACCTTCTGTTTCTAAGAAAGCAGCCGCTTCAAATACGGGAATTAGTGTCATATCGCCAACGACTGCAAATACAACTTGTTTATCACCTGCAACTTCTCGTAATAAGATTGCACCATCGGCTAAACCTTGACGAGTTTGTTCTAAAGTGGTGCGAATTGGTAAGGGTGATTTACTCGCTGTAATGACAATTCCCTTATTTTTGGTGGTTAATGCCCAGTCATAACAAACTTGAATACTGTTAGCATCAGGGGGAAATAATGGGAAGACATTACCATTTCGCATCAATGAGGCAAAGTAAGCTTCAATTTCTGGGCGTTGGTGCGTCCAACCGTTGCGCCCTTGCTCTAATGCACCGGCGGTAAATAATGTAATAGTTGAAGGACTGGGACGGCGTAATTCTGCCATTGCTTGGGTGACTGTTTGCCAAATTGGTAAACCGTTGATGGCAAAAGATTCATAAGAACACCACAAACTTCTTGCACCCATTAAAGCTAAACCAGCTGCTAAACCTGCACAAGCATCTTCACTTAAGGGTTCATAAACTTGTCCGTTTGGTGCTTGGTTATATAAATCATCCACCGTGGGGTGAATAACCTTCAGGGCTTGGTTGATGTTACCAATTCCCGATGCTTCGTTACCGTCGGCGTTGGTGACCAGAAAGTTACTATCTTGTTTACCGATAATTCCCACTAAGCGCCCCATCGCAGTTGTAGAAACTTTGGGATCCCCACCTACTGTATATTCTTCTAAAGGTAATGTACCTAAATCTGCTAATGGTAATTCAAATTCTGTGACTACTGTTTTAGCTGCTGGGCCTCCACCTGCTCGTTCTGCGTTGGTTCTGACGACTTCCCAAGCTTCTACAGGTAAAGCACGAGCTTGTAATGCACTAACAATGTGAGGAGCATCTAAAGTATCTTTGGGATAGAGGTTATGAGATTTGGAACCCCGGGCGTGAACTCCTGCTCCTTTGAGTTGCTTAATGATAAACACGGTCAGTTTACCACTGAGGGCAGAATGGGAGGCTTTATCCATACCCAAAAGTACAGCTTTGGTAAAGGCTAGGCGCTGTTCGAAGGAAAATGCGGTGCTATCAACATAATCTCCTAGTTGATTTTGGTCATCGAATTCTTTAGCATCGATTAATATCACTTCCTCAAAACCGTTACCCTGCCAGTATGCTTTCATTTCTGCATTGGTTTTGAGGGAAACCATACTATGATGTTCTTGGCTGTAACCGTTCCACACCAGCACAGGTAAGAAATTGGTAACACTGGGATAAGCAGTGTTGAAGTGTGCCATTGAACTCATAATATATGGTTCACCTAAGCCACCATCCCCAAGGGTGAAGGGGAATAATTTATCTTTATGCAGCAGTGCAGCGGCCATGGCAAAGTGTTGTCCTTGTCCCAAAGGGCCAGCCGGTGCAAGAATACCGGGGATATAACCGGAAAGGTGTCCTAACAGTCCGTGTTTTTCGCGGAAGCGATCGCGCAATTGCTGTACTGTGGCAATTCCCATGTCTTCTAAGGAGCGATCCAAAAACATGGCACTATAAAATCCGGGGGCATGGTGTCCCACTTCGGTGATAATATTCTTATGACCTAGCATTACCAGCGCTGCATAAGCTTCTGCCTGACTCGCAAAACCACCTGGATGCCCAGAAGCTTTACTGGCTGTGATTTGCAGGGTTAGATAGCGGAGGGCATCAGCAGCCAGCAAAGTTTGATACACTGCTGTGGTATCTGTGGGATCTGCGATCGCTTTTTTGCCTGAATCTATCGCAGGTTTTGTACCATAAGTTTCAAAATTTGGTAGCGCCTCACCAAAATATTGAATTCCTTCACAAAAATTAGGCAGCGCTGAAAATGCTTTTAATGTCATACTGAGTACCTTATAAAAAAATGGCAAACTGTAAATGCCTGAAGAATTTAACAAGAATTTTACATCTTTGAGGTTGTCAGAGTTTATTTCTTTTTCACAGGATAAGGATAAGTAATTTAAATAGTTATTTTACCCACCTGAATTTATTTAATTTCTCTAAATAATCTTACTGCGATGCTCCTGAAATACTTTATACTCACAATCTTCCAGGTTAAGATAACACTTAACAGTTAACAGTTAACAAATACCGCTGTTAAGTGCAGGATTTACCCAACCCATTGCCTAACATCCCATTCATTTAAACAGGCTCTTGGGAATAAATACTCCTGACTTTTTCTATATAGACCCAACAGAAAATTGCAAAGTTATTTGTATTTATTTAGACATAAACACTGAGGAATTACACGTTGATGCACACAGGCAACAACGCAATCGCATAATTCGAGAATAATTACCCAGCCGGGGCTTTGAGGTATTCATCATTCCTGTAGGTTCTTTAGGCGATCATCAAGCAACCGCTAGTTATTTTTTCCGCATAGCGGGAGTTTTATTAGGTAAAGAAAAAGCAAGAAAAATTAGGGATAAACCCAAATGGTTTGATTAAATTGTCTTAATTTTATGCCATAAAAGAGGGTATGCTTGCACAGCAGTTTATACCTAGATAAAATACGGAGATGAATTGTAAAACCATTGTGGGCTCGGCATCATGCCCGCCCTTGTACTTACTTAGATGAAATCTGGGAAAATCCTAGTAAAGTCGAGATTTAGTCCAGCAGAAATAGATGTATTATCAGTAGCAATCCTCTGAAAAAAACAATTTAGTTGCTAATTTTGTTTGTTAGTTTGCATTTGTCCTTCGTTTGTTGTAACACCGTGTTAAATAGTTCCACTAATCGATAAACTCTAGTCAAAGCAATGGCTGATCCACTTGCTTTTTATCAAGGAATTACGTTAGAATGTGATCCACGGTTAGTTTGAGCACATCTGCTGGCAACTATACCTTCAATAATTAATGAACTCATCACAACAAACTTTGATTTTTTTGCCATCGTAGTTACAATCAATAATTAAGTTCTGATAATTATCAAAAATGTTTTTTCCTGAGAATTTATAATAATAATCTATTAGTGTGTTCCTCAACTAAAAATATGCAAGAGTATGATGTTGTTATTATTGGCGCAGGACATAATGGGCTAGTGTGTGCTGCTTATTTGCTCAAAGCTGGTTATAGCGTCCTGATACTAGAAAAACGCCCAGTTCCAGGTGGTGCAGCCACAACAGAAGAATCCTTACCGAAACATGCTCCTGGATTTAAATTTAACTTGTGTGCAATTGATCACGAATTTATTCACTTGGGACCAGTTGTTGAAGAATTAGAATTAGAAAAATATGGTTTAGAATATTTAGATTGCGATCCAGCAGTTTTTTGTCCGCATCCTGATGGCAAGTATTTTTTAGCTCACAAATCAGTAGAAAAAACTTGTGCAGAAATTGCTCGTTATAGTGAACGCGATGCTAAGAAATACGCAGAGTTTACAGACTACTGGCAAAGGGCAATCAGTGCGATGGTTCCCATGTTTAACGCGCCTCCAAAATCATTTATAGATATTTTTAGTAACTACAATATTAAAAAATTTAAAGATTTATTTTCAGTAGTCGGTTCACCATCTAAAAGTTTGGACTTTGTTCGCACTATGTTGAACAGTGCTGAGGATATTTTAGAGGAATGGTTTGATGAGGAATTCTTAAAAGCACCACTTTCTAGACTGGCTTCGGAACTTGGTGCCCCGCCTTCACAAAAAAACTTGGCCATTGGTGTCATGATGATGGCTATGCGTCATAACCCCGGCATGACAAGACCTCGTGGCGGAACAGGGGCACTAGTTCAAGCATTAGTTAAATTAGTGACCAGTAAAGGAGGCGTAATTTTGACTGACCAACAGGTTGAGAAAGTATTAATTGATAATGGTAAGGCTGTTGGTGTCAGGGTTGCAGGTGGCCAAGAATATCGCACTAAATATGGCATTGTTTCTAACATTGATGCCAAACGTCTATTTTTACAACTAATAGATGCCAGTGAAGTTGATCATGCTGATCCTAATTTACGAGAAAGACTAAAACGGCGCATCATTAATAACAATGAAACAATCCTGAAAATAGACTTGGCTCTAGACGAACCTTTGTATTTTCCTTACCACGATCACAAAGATAGTTATCTGATTGGATCTATCTTAATTGCCGATTCAATGGCTCATGTAGAACAGGCTCATAGTAAATGTACTTTAGGAGAAATTCCTGATAGCAACCCTTCAATGTATGCGGTAATGCCTAGCGCCCTTGACCCGACATTAGCACCACCAGGTAAGCATACTTTGTGGATTGAGTTTTTTGCTCCTTATCAGATAGCAGGTGCAGAAGGTACTGGTTTAAAAGGTACTGGTTGGACAGATGAACTGAAAAACCAAGTTGCAGACAAAGTAATTGATAAGTTGGCTAACTATGCACCAAATGTCAAAAAAGCAACTATTGCCCGCCGGGTGGAAAGTCCAGCCGAATTAGGTGAAAGGTTAGGTGCTTACAAAGGTAATTATTACCATATTGATATGACATTAGATCAGATGGTGTTTTTCCGTCCTTTGCCAGAAATAGCTAACTACAAAACACCCATTGATAATTTATTTTTGACTGGTGCGGGGACTCATCCAGGAGGGTCAATTTCCGGAATGCCAGGGCGTAATTGTGCGCGGGTATTTTTGCAAGCAAAACATCCTTTGGCTAAAACTTTGAGAGATGCTACGGAGTCATTGAAATCAACTGTAGGTTCAATATTTGGAATCAGTTAAGGATAATTTAAATTATCCCGCTTTTGAGAAATCATAGTTATATCATCTCGGCTAAATTACTTAGCATTCCTCAGCACTCCAATCTGTACAACTAATTTCTGGGATACAGGTAATTTATCTGTTATTCCTATATCCAAAGAAGTAAATTTGGTGATACAAACTATTACTTAAGATTCAGATAAAACACTATCAAAGCATGAGGTTTTTCTGGACTAGCGTATAGATAATAAGAATATACTAAGGATGATTTATAAATTTTCATAGTTCCATCTTATTATGTTTATGTTTAATGTAGGTAGGTGATTATGTTATGAATAAACAAACAGGACATCTAGGGCAAGTTATTGGTCACGTATACCAATTAATTAATAATATACAAATTATAACTTTAAAAGTTATAGTACCTGAGACTGGTAACTCTCAAAACCATGAGTTGGTGGTGGAAGATAAAATGCCGGCATGGAATCGCTGATATGCTGCACATTTATATACACTGTGAATTATCAAGGAAATAGATTTCAGCTTCTCGTCTTTATGGTGCAAGATATTCTTTTTTGTTTACAAGAAGCCACTCTTTACTATATATTAAAAAAGTATTCCATACCCAAAAGCCCTGCTGATTGTTTTGTCAATCCTCCTTGTGGGTGCGAAAATCCTGGCAAGGAACTAAAGTGTGAAGACTGTAGCTATTTAGAAGGTTGTTTATCTAACTTCAAACCGCGTTATAAACCATCTAAGCAAATGCCAGCCACCACAAACTTTTTTCGCGTTGATGATTTATTGGTGCAGATTTACAACTCTGAAGTAGAAATGGCAGAAAAAGTTGCAGAAATAGCCCAAAACTATTTAAAGCAAGTTCTATGCCAACAGGAAACAGCAGCTGTCCTCTTAGCAACGGGAAACTCCCAACTCAAATTTCTCGACGCTTTGATCACTTTCGGGGATGTAGATTGGTCTCGCATTACCTTATTTCATTTAGATGAATATTTGGGAATTACAGCTGATCACTCCGCAAGTTTCCGCCGCTATATGCAAGAACATGTAGAGAAGCGGGTTTGTCCCCAGCAATTTCATTATATAGAAGGTGATGCCTTGCAACCTCTAGCAGAGTGCGATCGCTATACAAAACTATTACAAGCACAGCCAATTGATTTATGTTGTCTTGGTATTGGTGAAAACGGACACTTAGCTTTTAACGATCCATCTGTAGCGAATTTTCAAGATCCTTACAGTGTTAAACTGGTCAAACTAGATACAGTCAATCGTCAGCAACAAGTTAACACAGGTTATTTTCCCAATATTGATAGTGTTCCTCAGTACGCTTTTACTGTGACTCTACCTTTGATTTGTTCAGCCAAAAAAATTCTTTGTTTAGCGCCAGAAAAACGTAAAGCACAGATAGTTAAACAGATACTCACAGGGTCAATTAACATCAATTCCCCTGCTTCAATTTTGCGTCAACAATCCCAGGCGACATTATTTTTGGATGCGAATTCCGCCAGTTTACTGTAAACACACAGACAAGTTTTGATTTTTAATAGAGGGAACTAAAAACTTTGTTTTTGACATACCCCCAAAACCACAGCATGAAAATACTTGGCTTGTTGGTTGTCGATAAAACCATTGTGGGGTGGCCATCTCCCCCGCCCCATCCCTGCAAACCAATCACCCCAGATAATCTACAGTTTTTAACCATTCCTGATACATTGGAGGACAAAAACCATGTACACTATGTAAATTAAATTAACAATTATTGACACTTACCCCAAAATCATGCTGGCTGCAATTCTCTTTGACTTAGACGGCACCATCGTCAATACTGATCCCATACACTACCAAGCTTGGCAAAAAATGCTGCTGAGTTATGGTGTTAAAATTGACGAAAAACTCTATAAATCTCGCATTAGTGGGCGGTTAAACCCAGAAATACTCAGAGATATTCTGCCACAATTATCAGCAGCGGAGGGTCAAAAATTGGCAGAGGAAAAAGAGGCGCTTTTCCGGCAACTCGCCCCGCATCTCAAACCATTGAGTGGATTTGCTGAATTAATAGGATGGACAGAAAGACATCAGCTAAAACGTGCTTTGGTAACCAATGCCCCTAGATTAAATGCACAATTTATGCTGGAAGTTTTGGGCATCAAAGATGCTTTCCACACAATTGTTTTAGCTGATGATTGCAGAGCAGGTAAACCTGATCCTGAGCCCTATAAAGTTGCATTGCACAAGTTGGGAATTCCCTCAGAACAAGCGGTCGCATTAGAAGACTCTCCCTCTGGTATTCGTGCCGCCGTCGGTGCTGGTATTCGTACCGTTGGCATAGCTTCCACCCATGCTCCGCAAGTCTTGCAACAGGTTGGCACATTAATGGCAATTGTAGACTTTACTGATTTGCAGTTGTGGAAATTTCTTAACTCTTTGATAGAGCAAGATTTAAGCCTCGTCAAATGATCGCTAACTCTTAAAAAATTTCTGGCGGGGCAATGTCTGAACCAACACTACCAGAGTTTAGCCCTGGTTTAACATTTACTTCCGACATCTGAGAGGATTTGAAAACAGACAAAGATGGAGAAGTTAGTATATTTGGATTCACATCCCTGTCAGTCTTTGCTTGCTGAGAAATCAAAGATAATCCTCCCACAGCCCCAGAAACAAGGGCTGTATAGCCTACATACAGGTGTATAGGACGAATATCCATTACCAATCCCCCAGGGGATTTTATGGAATTATACCAAGAAGGTAAAATTGACTGCATGACATCCCCTGGTGGCAAGGAAGCAGCTAAGTTTTTGCCATTTAGTCCTAAAGCATTCCCCATAGCTCCAATAAATCCGCGTACCAAAGTATCTTCTGGTAACACATCGAACTTGCTATTTTCTATTGCTTCCATATAGTGAATTGGCACATGAGTGTAAATATTCATTTGTTGCAGAGAAAGCCCTTGAAACTCACGAGCTTGTTTGAGTTGTTGACCGATTCTGCACATGATTTCTTGACGTTGCTCTGCTGCTGCTTGCTTGGTTAGTTGAGTCGGGTTTGATTTTTTATACAAATTTAACCCGTTGTTTAGTGTTGAACCTGAAGAGTTTGTTTCCGAACATTTTTTTAACTTAATGGTCGATTCCGCTAATAGATTACTTTTCCTACTATCTGTATTAGTGGTTTGGAGTTCTGGTTTACTAGTTGAAGAATCACTGACTGTTTCTGGTTTAACAGTTGGTGAAACTTGAATAGACTCTCTCAATTTTTCTGGTTGTGCGAATTGCTGGAATGCCAAACTAATAGCCTCTCTACCCACAGCTTTTAACAAAATCTTGACTTGTTCTCCTGTAGGTCCCAGCAATTTTTTTAATTTAGCCACAGCACGAAGATAAACTTTACTGCTGTGAAGTTCAGCTTCAATTTCACCCAAGAGCGAACGTAATTCATCTTGAGAGATTTTGACACTAGGATTTCCAGGAATTGTGAACAAATATACAGGTGTCATGGTCATGATCAGAGTTGCTCCTGATATTGAGGCAAAAGTGGTTATGTCTGTATATTTATCGTTTTTTTTCCTTGACCATCCGGAATCTTTTGTATCAAATATCAATCTTTAACGAAAAATCAGTAAAAATACTGTATTAGAGTTGAATTGATTAGTTCTCTCAAACCCTGCTTTTGCCAGTAGTTGAGCCATCCCCTTGATGCAATTTTGAAATATATGCTTAACACCTATAAAGAATATCTTCAAAAATTAATATCTTAATTGTTACTTATAACTCCGTAGCTTTTCACTTCTTGTACAAAAGAGCTGACTGATTGCACATATTCGTCACCAGCAACAATAGCTGTATTATTATGCTCTGCTGTTGGCACTAAGAGTAGTTTTTTTGGTTCGGGAGCGGCATGATAAAGTTCTTGGCTCATGAAAGATGGTACAGTTGTATCAGCAGTACCATGAATGAATAGTACTGGTACTTTTAACTGCGGTACTTTTTTAATCGATTCAAACCGCTGGGTCAAAATTAAATTCACCGGAAAAGTCCGAAAGACGTTTCTATAAACCACCATATCCCGGATAGAAGTAAAGGAACTTTCTACAATCAATCCGGCTGCTTGTGGGTGTTTAACTGCTAAGTCAATGGCGATCGCCCCCCCCATAGAATGCCCATAAATAAAAATTTGCTCCGGCGGAATTTGTTTCTCTTGTAGGAGGTAATTCCAAGCTACGGTTGCATCTTGATAGACCCGCTTTTCGTTAGGAAAGTAACCTTCACTGCGACCATACCCGCGATAATCAATCAAAAGCACGGAAAATCCTAGTTCATGAAACCGATAAGCATGGCCAACGTTAGCACTGATATTGAAGCCGTTACCATGCAGATACAGCAACACATCCGCATCTGCTTGGACGGATTGAATCCACCAACCGTGAATAAGTTTTGGCTGACCATTGCTAACACTTACAGGTAGCCATACATCCTCGTATGGAAGATGAAAAAATTCTGGTGTTCTTTCAACCACACTAGAGGGAAAGAAAATGAACCGAGGCTGCTTGACAAACAAAAGTATACAGATGCCAAGGTAGGCAATGAGAATAATTATTTCTACCATCAGTAGCAAATGGAAACTCAATTGCATTGAAAATTGCGCTTTGTTTAAATTTAACTACTAGGATTTATACTTTATCAGATATTTATAAATGGCATAAATATTTATTAACAAAACCAAGTTGGTTAGTTTCCATTAAAATCAAACTAAACCATAAGTCGATCCAAAAACAGAAATTCTGTTAATCAAGTTGGCTAGACATAGCTAGCTAGGTATGGAACAGTCCTTGCCAGACAGTTGTCACCATCGGTCGCCACAATCTGCAAGCAGTGCAACTAGTTCAAAGTCCCCTATTGTTACCACCAATAGGATAGAGTGGATGTGCAGTGATCCAATAGCTCGTCAGAAGTCGCAACCTGTGGGGGTAAAGGAAACTTACCTAGTCAGTTGCAACCCCTCGGATAAATCCGAGGGGTAGTTCACAATAAAGAACTTGGGACTGGGGATGAGGGAATCCACTAGTTACAATTACGCACTAGCTAACGCTCCATCCGCCAACGGTAATTACAATTCTGGCTGATTCACAAGCCAACTAGTTGATTGCTCATAAGCATAAGCCACCTCAAATAGTTGGTCTTCTCGAAGCACCTGACCAATCAGCTGCAATCCAATGGGTAATCCCTTGTCATCAAAACCACAAGGTATACTTAATCCCGGTAAACCTGCAAGATTTACGGGAATAGTCATCAAATCGTTTAAATACATACTCAGGGGATCACTAACTTTTTCTCCTGTTTTAAATGCTGTGCTGGGAGTAGTAGGACAAACTAATATATCAACCTTCTTAAAAGCAGTTTCAAAGTCTTGTTTAATCAAAGTCCGAACTTTTTGCGCTTTCAGATAATATGCGTCATAATAACCAGCCGAAAGAGCGTAAGTCCCAATCATAATCCGGCGTTTAACTTCTGTACCAAAACCAGTGGAACGGGTACGAGTGTACATAGACAGCAGATTATCTGCATCATCAGCACGGAAACCGTATTTCACACCATCGTAACGAGCCAGATTGGCTGATGCTTCTGATGGTGCAATGATGTAGTAACTGGGTACGCCATAGGGAAAATTGCGACAGGAAACCTCGTGAACCTCGGCTCCCAAGCTTTGCAATTGTGCTATGGCTTTAGTCACAACTTCTTTGACAACAGAATCTAACCCATTACCAAAAGTTTCTTTAATCACCCCAATTCGCAGCTTTCCTCTGTCCCTGAACTCGGGTCTTAAGCTGGCAACGTAGTTGGGGATTTCAACTTTCAGGCTGGTAGAATCCTTGGCATCGTAACCTGCGATCGCATTCAATAGTATTGCAGTATCTTCTACTGTGCGTCCAAGAGGCCCCACTTGATCCAAAGATGAAGCGTAAGCTATCAAACCATAGCGAGAAACCAAACCGTAAGTTGGTTTTATACCCACAACACCACAAAAAGCCGCAGGTTGACGAATAGAACCCCCAGTATCAGTACCAAGGGAAACGACACATTCTTCAGCCGCCACCGCCGCCGCCGAACCCCCGGAAGAACCACCTGGAACCCTTGATACATCCCAAGGATTAGCCGTAGTTTGATAGGCGGAATTTTCCGTAGAACTACCCATACCAAATTCATCTAAATTCGTTTTGCCGATGATCACTGCTCCGGCATCAATCAATTTTTGTGTCACTGTTGATTCATACGGCGGCACAAAATTTTCTAAAATTCGAGAAGCGCAAGTAGTAGGAATTCCCCTAGTACACAAATTATCTTTAATGCCAATAGGAATCCCCGCCAGCAGCCCAATTTCTTCGCCAGCAGCTATTTTGGCATCCACAGCACGAGCCTGTTCTAACGCCTTTTCTGTCGTTACGTGTAAGAAACTGTGTAATTTCGGTTCTAATGCTTGAATACGCTCTAAAGCGTTTTGGGTAATTTCAACAGCAGAACATTCTTTTTTAATCAGCTGTTCATGCAGATCGCGGATGGATGCCATGATTGCTCTCTTTTTGACTCAAGTCTCTCATCTTAGTACATTTTTCAGGGTACTTAATATTTGGTATGAGGTGTTGAAAGTAATTGAGTGCCACAGTCTACCTTGCCTCGGATCCTGACCATTGCCCCGACTATATAGGTAAACACCCTACATTTTGACAGTCCCACCGCTAGAAGATGTTTTACCTGGCAAGTGAGCAATTACACTTATGGTAAAAAACTTTTTGAATTCTCCGGAATTGTCTTTGCTGTTGTGGTATTACTTGTTAGTAGGACGATTTATACAGAAATTCTATAACTTTTAGGGGAACATATCCCCACTTCTTGATAGAAAAACCCGGTTATCATGACCGGGTTTTTCTATGCGATCGCTTTCTCTAGGGAGAAACATTACACTCAAAGTATTAGCTAAATTAACATAAACTATCTCAAGGTCAGTTTATGACTTCTGTAACACCCTCAATTGAAGATTTAGTGTTAGTTGCTGGTGCCACTGCTGGCGTAGGTCAACTTGTCACCGCCAACCTGCTGTCCAAGGCTATGAAAGTTCGTGCCCTGGCACGCAACGGTGCAAAAGCGACAAAAATGTTTAACGAAAAAGTCGAAATTGCTGTGGGTGACATCCGTGATATTACTACCCTCGCCCCAGCCATGCGAGATGTCAATTACATTATCTGTTGTACTGGGACTACCGCATTTCCCTCGGAGAAATGGGAATTTGACTCACAACCTAACTTGCTGGAATGGGGAAGAATTTTGATTGACTCGGAATATCGCAACAGCAAAGCCAAAAATAACCCACAAAAAGTAGATGCTGAAGGTGTCAGCAACTTAGTCTCAGCAGCACCATCTGATTTGAAGCGATTCGTTTTCATTTCTTCTGTCGGAGTTGAGCGCAAAAATCAACCACCTTTTAATATTCTCAATACCTTTGGTGTCCTTGATGCAAAACAAAAGGGAGAACAAGCCATTGTCAACTCTGGATTGCCCTACACCATTATCCGTCCCGGACGCTTGATTGACGGCCCTTACACTTCATACGACCTCAACACCTTGCTACAGGCAAAGACAAGAGGAAAGCTAGGTGTAATAGTGGAGAATGGCGACCAACTTTTAGGTGATGCGAGCCGCATTGACGTAGCTGGTGCTTGTGTAGAATCTATTTTTCACCCATCGACAGAAAATCAAGCTTTTAATTTAGTCAACAAAGGAACAAGACCACCGATAATTGATTGGGAAACAATCTTTTCTCCACTCAGTAAAAAAATTTTCTGAACAACAGTTAGATTTTGTGGATTCTATTGTCTATTTGACTGTTTATACCGGGAAAGATTTATCTGCTGATTACAGGCAAAAATGTAGTATTTTTGGTGCAAGGCTGTCTTACAGAGCTCATCCGATGAAACAGATACTTAACAGAATATTTAGTGTTAAAAGATACCTACTTCGGCTAATTGTACCTTTAGTGATGGTGATTTTCGGTAATTCAGTGTTGACTACACCAGCATTAGCTACGGGTGTATATCAAATACCAAATCTCACCGCTAACGGAAGCAACTGGATTGTAGATCAAGGTGAAATTATTAGTCGCGCTAGTGAAGGTAAAATGAGCAGCGCCTTTGATAATTTGGCTAAGAAAACAGGTAATGAAGTTAGATTTGTGACTATTCGTCGCCTGGATTACGGAGAAACCCCTGAAAGTTTTAGTCAAGCACTGTTTAAAAAGTGGTTTCCGACACCAGCAGAACAAGCTAATCAAACATTGTTGGTGTTAGATACCGTGACTAACGGTACTGCTATTATCACTGGTGAACAAGTTAAGTCATTATTGACTGATGCTATTGCCGAGAGTGTAGTTTCAGAAACTTTGGGTGTACCGTTACGAGAAGGTAATAAATACAACCAGGCATTTGTCGATGCAAGTGATCGCTTAGTTGCCGTCCTCTCTGGGGAACCAGATCCGGGCCCACCGGAAGTTACTGAAACTGTACAGGTGGAGGGTACTTTTACAAAAGCGGAAGATACTGATAAAGGTAACGCTACTGCTTGGGTAGTAGGACTTTTAATTGCCGCCACCATCATCCCGATGGCCACTTACTTTGTGTACCAGGTGAGACAACCATCATCTGATGGCTAATAGGAAAGTTATTCCTCAGTTCAATCTTGAACATACTCTTGCCCTGTGACTAAAGCCACCTCAGCACGAACAAATTCGCGACCTAAATAAGACGCGTGGTCTAACTGAGTGACTGGACAGGGCTGAGTTTCTTCAAAAATCTTGACACAAAGTTCCTTCGCCGTCCTCCCAGCAAAAACATTTGTGTGAGTTCGTTCCACTTTGCCTCTAGCAGGAATTACCCTCCCAGTTTTTGGATCCACTGCCAAACCTTGATCATTAATCACATTTGTGAAATGCTTGGCATAAATTAACCCAGCTGCTCGATCTAAATAGACAATGAAATATCCACCAGGGTCAAGATCAATATGACGTTGAGAAAGTTTAGCATCAATTGCCGCCAAATCTTCAAGTATTAAATCCATAAACATTCAAAAAAGCAAAATTTTTTCTATAGGTTCTTTACACCCATATCAAGTGTAATTCCTATCTTCCATTTATCTGATTTAAATCGGCAAGCGATTAATATCTTTGTTGTGGCCAATTACTACCATTGCTGTACCGCGTTCCAAGCGCTTGGTGGGTTCTGGATTGATTTTAAATTTGCCATCCTGACTCACAGCCAGTAAATTCAAGCCATAGCGGTTACGCAGTTGCAGCTCGGAGATGGTTCTACCGTGGAATTCTTCAGGCACAATCATTTCTACAATACTATTTTCTGGATCGAGATCAAATCGGTCTAATATAGATGGTTTAGTCAGTGAGCGTGCCAGGGCACAACCTGCTTCATATTCAGGGAACACTACATGGTCTGCACCCACTCGTTTTAATAGCTTACGGTGAACTTCACTGGAAGCTTTGGCCACTACATGAGGTACACCACCCTCTTTAACATTCAAAGTAGTGATAATACTTTCTTGAATGTAGTTACCAATAGCTATGATTACCGTATCAAACTCAAATATTCCTGCTTCTTTAAGGGCAGCTGGTTCAGTTGAGTCTAGCTGCAAAGCATGACCAACTATCTCTTCATTTAATACTTCCGATACTAGCCTTTCATCAACATCTGTTGCCAGTACTTGGTAACCCAGTTTGTGTAATGTTAAACACACTGACCTACCAAAACGACCTAACCCAATTACAGCAAACTGATGGTTATCTCTACGCAAACTGCGAAAAAAGCCTATTGATGACAGATTCACATTTGTTATCCTTATTTTCGCTACTTGGAGCCAGGGTAAAGAGAATTACACTAAAATTGGTTAAAAGTTTTAGTTTTTTGCCTACTCATTCATATTTTATCAGTTGATGTTACTAACGTTGATTGATGAATTAGTCATTAATGAACATTAGATAACCCTATTTACATGATCATCTATCCCACAAGTAAATTTTCCTCAGGATAGTGGATTCTACTGGGGCGGGGGTCTCCCAGCACAGCAGCCATCAGCAGTAAAACACCCACTCTTCCCGCATACATGGTGACAATTAAAATCAGCTTTGCTGCCACTGAGATGCTACTAGTGATACCTGTAGAAAGTCCTACTGTAGCAAATGCTGATACAACTTCAAACAGAAGTTGAATAAAATTTAGTGTTGGATCTGTGAGAGAAATTAAAATTGTAGACAACAGCACCATAGCTACGGAACCAACTAAAACAGCAACAGCTTTTAAAATTAAAGATATTGCTATTTTCCGTTCATATAATAAAACTTCTTCTTTACCTTGGAGAATTGCTTTCGTGCAACTGGTAAGAACTCTTAGTGTTGTGGTTTTTATACCTCCTCCTGTGCCACCCGGACTGGCACCAACAAACATTAATGCAATAGTAATAAATAGCCCAGCAGGTGTCATTTTACTAATATCAATGCTATTAAAACCAGCAGTTCTAGTAGTAACTGATTGAAACCAAGCTGCAAGTAACTGGGTATTTAAGTTCATTGAACCAAATGTTTCCTGGTTTTTGATATCGATGACAAAAAATGCGATTGCTCCCATGAATAAAAGTATTAAGGTGGTGCTACATGCCACCTTAAAATCCAAAGAAAATAATAAGTTAGTGTTTTTTTTCAGCAGGCGATCGCGCAACCAAAGATACATTTCTAATATTACCTGATAGCCAATGCCACCAAAAATTATCAACATTGTAATAGTGAATACTACTAACAAAGATGACTGATATGCCACTAAGCTATCTGAGAATAAGCTAAAGCCAGCATTATTCCAAGCGGAAATACTATGAAAAATAGCCAGCCAAATTCCTTGATTCCAGCCATAATCAGGAACAAATGCAGGTATAAGTAAAAAGATACCTGTAAGTTCAAAAACCATAGTTGTGGCAATAATTGACTGGATAACTTGGGTGCTACCATGCATTCCCGGTCGGTCTAAAGCTTGTTGAATAGCGATTTTTTGTCGAAGGTTAAACTTACGTCCAACCAGCAGAATTAGAAAAGTAGTGGTTGTCATATACCCTAATCCGCCAATTTGAGCTAAAAGCAGAATGCACAACTGACCCCAAAAAGAAAAATCAGTCCCAGTATCAACCACAGCTAACCCAGTGACACAAACAGCGGAAGTTGCTGTAAATAGTGCCACAATTGGGTCATTCCAAGTACCAGTGGTAGTAGAGAAAGGCATCATTAGCAAGATGGTTCCCACTGTGATGACAGCTAAAAATCCCAAGCAAACTGTGCGAGAAACAGTCATAACAAAATAGACACTTACAAATCCTTCTAGGGAATATACATCAGTTAACAGCCCTGGAAGCAAAAACATTATTATTCAATTAAAAACACACATGGTAGCCTACCAGTATGTTTATTTAAATTTGCCATTGTTTAAACATGGCCTTGTCTATGAGCAGATCACTTTACCAGCAAATACAGCAATTTTACGATGCTTCCTCCGGTCTGTGGGAACAGATTTGGGGTGAGCACATGCACCACGGCTACTACGGGGCGGATGGTAACCAAAAAAAAGACCGCCGACAGGCTCAAATTGATTTAATCGAAGAATTACTCAAGTGGGCAGGGGTGGAAACAGCAGAAAACATTCTGGATGTGGGTTGTGGTATTGGCGGCAGTTCTCTCTATTTAGCAGGTAAGTTTAATGCTAAAGCAACAGGGATTACTTTAAGTCCAGTACAAGCCCGTAGGGCGAAAGAACGCGCTATGGATGCTGGTTTGAGTGGTAGGACTCAGTTTCAAGTCGCAAACGCCCAAGCAATGCCTTTTGCTGACGATTCCTTTGACTTGGTGTGGTCACTAGAAAGTGGTGAACATATGCCAGATAAAACTAAATTTTTGCAAGAGTGCTATCGAGTGTTGAAACCTGGTGGAAGGCTGATTTTGGTAACTTGGTGTCATCGTACGACTAATGACTCACCATTGACAACAGATGAACAAAAGCATTTGCAAAATATTTATCGGGTGTATTGTCTACCCTACGTCATTTCCTTAGCAGAATATGAAGCCATTGCTCGTCAACTTCCATTAAACCATCTCCGCACTGCTGATTGGTCAACCGCTGTTGCGCCATTTTGGAATATTGTCATTGATTCCGCTTTAACCCCCCAAGGGATTTTCGGGTTACTTACTTCCGGTTGGACAACTATTCAAGGCGCATTATCACTGGGATTAATGCGTGACGGTTATCAACGTGGGTTAATTCGCTTTGGGTTGTTGTGTGGAAATAAATAAGGGTCGTGATTAATCAGGGTTTAAGGGGCGTTCACTTTTCACAACAAACATAGTTGGGTTTATTCCTGCTGACCTGCTTGTGAATGACCATTCCCCAGTCCACAGTCATTGATTGAAAGTTTTTATGAGTCAAATTTCTGGTGGTTCTTCTAATTTCAAAAATACTTGGCTTTATGCTTTCTGGAAATTCTCCCGTCCACACACAATTATTGGCACGAGTTTAAGTGTGTGGGGCTTGTATTTAATTGCCATTGCTATCACTGCAACTGCTTTTTCTCTTGGGCAATTAATTTCACTTCTGGGCGCTTGGGTGGCCTGTTTGTGTGGGAATATTTATATTGTCGGGTTGAATCAACTAGAAGATGTTGAGATTGACAAAATTAATAAACCTCACTTACCCCTGGCGTCAGGGGAATTTTCTGAGAAGCAAGGGCAATTAATTGTCATTACTATGGGAATTCTCTCCCTAGTTGTGGCCTGGCTAACTGGGCCTTTTTTGTTAGGTATGGTGATTGTGAGTTTGGCAATTGGTACTGCTTATTCTTTACCACCCATTCGCTTGAAGCAATTTCCCTTTTGGGCAGCACTATGTATTTTTTCAGTGCGGGGAACTATTGTGAATTTGGGGCTATTTTTGCATTTCAATTGGCTATTGGGACAAGCTCCCACAATTCCGCCCGCAGTTTGGGTACTGACAATATTTATCTTGGTGTTTACCTTTGCCATCGCCATCTTCAAAGATATACCTGATATAGAAGGCGATCGCCTTTACAATATCACTACTTTAACTATCCAGCTGGGCCCACAAGCAGTATTTAATTTGGCGCTTTGGGTGCTAACTCTTTCCTATTTGGCAATAATTATAGTGGGTGTGCTGCGTTTTCCCGCCATGAACCCAGAATTTGTGGTGATGAGTCATCTGGTAGTGATGGCTGGGATGTGGATGCGAAGTTTAGCAGTGGACTTGGAAGATAAAACTGCGATTGCCCAATTCTACCAATTTATTTGGAAACTCTTTTACCTGGAATATATTATGTTCCCTATCGCTTGTCTTTTAGCTTAAAACTATAGTAATCCCCTTTGATTGCTGAAATTACTTGTACAGAGAGGGAGCAGGTAAAATGAGTAAAAATATACCCAGTTGTGTTGAAAAATCAAATAGGAGTTCTATATGTTAGAAAATTTTAAACCCACTGATATTTTTGCCATAACCTCAGTTATTATTGCTTTGGCGATTCTCGCTTATTTTTCTTGGAAAACTTTGATTACCTCTAACTTTTTCCAAAAAGGGGTAAATCTTTATCAACAAAAAGACTATGAAGGCGCAGAAGTAGCTTTTCGGCAGGTGATTGCTATCAACTCTACTAATGACGTGGTAAGGTTGCTATTGGGAGATATTTTAAAAGAGCAAGGCAAGGTCAAAGAGGCAACAGAATTATACCAAGAAGTGATTCGCAGCAGTCCTAAAAATCCTGATGCCTACTTGCGTCTAGCTAATGTTTTAATACAGGAAAATCAGCCAGTAAAAGCAAAAGCTAATCTACAACAAGCTCAAGATTTATTGCAAAAACAGCGCCAGCCCCAACGGGCAGAAAAAATCAGTCATTTGTTAGAGAAAATTAACACTAAATCTGAGAATCAAGTCTAGATTTATCTAGCAGCAAAAAAATCCTTTATTGCTCCCTCTCCTGATTAACGAGAGGTTTAGAGTAAGACTTGATCAGCGGTATGAAAAAAGAAACGCTCTTTATCCGTACCCAGTCTAATAGAGATATCAATAAATCAAATCTGCGTTTTCCATAACCATCATAGAAATAATTCATGAATTTTTCCTACATTTTTTTTCGTAGATATCCAGTAGTGGGAATGAGTCACAAAAGTATGTAATAATAAGCCGATTGCATACACTAGTTAGCTATCAATTGTGCAAGATACCGAATCTATTAACGACCTTGCTGCGGCTTTGCAACAACCAGCCGACCTCAGCTTTGAACTGCCCGATCCAGAAGATGAAGAGATTTTAGACTCAGACTTTCAACAACAGTTGAATGTAGCTTGGCAGGTATGCGACCGCTTCGACCTGCAAACCGAAATCTGGCGGGGACGAATTTTACGGGCCATCCGCGATCGAGAGAAAAAAGGTGGTGACGGACGTGGCACAGGATTTCTCAGATGGCTGAAAGAACGGGAAATTAGTAAAAGTCAAGCCTACGCTTGGATTCAATTAGCTAATAGCGCTGATACTCTCCTAGAAGAAGGAAAACTTGACCCAAGCTCGGTTAATAACTTTAGCAAAAGGGCATTTGTCGAAACCTCAAAAGCAGTCCCTGAAGTTCAACAGATGGTCAGTGAAGCGGCACAAAAAGGCGACCAAATCACGAGGCGAGAAGTCCGCCAACTCACCGACGAATGGACAGCCATGTCCTCGGAGTTATTACCTGAATCAGTGAAGGTAAAAGCAGCAGAAAACTCCCTTCCCTCGCGCTACATTGCTCCTTTGGTAAAGGAAATGGAAAAACTGCCAGAACCACACCAAAAGTTTATTCAAAAAGAAATTACTATTAGTCCTGATATTGATACCATCAAACAGATAACTTCAGAAGCCCGTCACCTAGCTAAATATCTCAAATCTGCCGCCCAAGTCCAAGCACTGACACAGGCAGATATCGACATTGAAACAGCACTAGAAGAAGCGCAAAGAATTGGCTGTTTGAGTATAGCCGCCGATTTGGTCAATCAAGCATCACAGATAGAACAAACAATTGCCAAGTTGTACATGACTTGGAAACGCATTGGGAATTTAGCAGATCGCCTATATGTAGATACTGGTGCTAGTACACCCCACCTGCGAGAGCTCCTCAGTAGCATCGAACCTCTCGGTGGTGAAGTCATGGAACTACGACTGAGTGGCAGTACTGAACACGCAATCCGTTTACAAATCCAGGAAACGAGTTAGTCATCGGTCATTGGTAAAAGAATACTTTTTTCACCTTAATTCTTAATTCCTGTGGCAGCTATACCGCGAATAAATTGACGCTGACCGATAAGGAATAGCACCATGATAGGAACAGTTGCTATGGTCACTGCAGCCATCATCAGGGGCCAATTATTGGTAAATTGCTCTTGAAACTCTGCTAAAGCCATCTGTACCGTTCTCAATTCTGGTCTGGTGGTAAATACCAACGGCTTAAACAAATCGTTCCATTCAGCAATGAAGGTAAACAGAAACAGTGTCACCAGAGCTGGACGGGCTAAAGGCAACATGACTCGCCACAAAATTTCCAATCGGTTCGCTCCATCTATGGTTGCTGCTTCTTCCAACTCTACGGGAATTGTTTGGAAATACTGACGTAACAAGAAAATTCCAAAGCCATTGACCGCAGTCGGTAAAATCAGCGCCCCATAAGTATTTATCAGGTGTCCCCACTTTAAAACTAAGAAGATGGGAATCACCAATAATTGAAAGGGAATTACTAAAGTAGCCAAGACAACCAGTAAAAGAACTTGTTGACCGCGAAACTTCAATCTGGCCAGAGCATAACCCGCCAATGCAGAAGTGACCATCTGAAAACCCGTCACAGCGATCGCGACTAAGGTAGAATTAGCAAACGCTAGTAAAAACCTTCCCCGTTGCCATGCATCGTGGTAATTAACTAAAGACCAGTTACTTTTGGTTAAAACTTCTAAGGTATCGCCTGGAGGTACAAAAGAGGTAAGAAAGACTACGAGCAAGGGTAATAGGACAATAAATGCCCCTAATAGCAATACTCCTAACCTGAAAAAATTGGTAGATTTTAGATTGCAGTTGTTTTTGGGCATGAGTTGAGCGTTAAAGCATTTGTGTTCTCTTACTAGAGCATCGCCCCCAGTAAAGGCTAATCTATAACATAGTGACTTGTTAAGTTAAATTAAACCATAGTGATCATTACCCTCAATAAACAGGGAAAATCAAATTTTTGTAGCAAATGATTCAAGTTTACAGGAGTAAACACACCATGCAACAACTTGCAACCGAGTTAGAAATTGATTTCCACAGCGAAAAATACAAAGATGCTTACAGTCGGATTAATGCCATTGTCATTGAAGGAGAACAAGAAGCTTCTGAAAATTACATCTCACTAGGAGAAATGCTCCCAGATTGTAAAGATGAACTAATTCGTTTGTCTAAAATGGAAAATCGCCACAAAAAGGGTTTTGAAGCTTGTGGGCGTAATCTAGCAGTAACACCAGATATGCAGTTTGCTCGACAGTTTTTTGCTGGACTACACGGAAATTTCCAAACAGCGGCAGCTGAAGGTAAAGTAGTTACTTGCTTGCTGATTCAGTCTTTGATTATTGAATGCTTTGCCATCGCAGCATATAACATCTACATTCCCGTTGCAGATGATTTTGCCCGTAAAATAACTGAAGGAGTAGTAAAAGATGAGTATAGTCACCTCAACTTCGGAGAAGCTTGGTTGAAAGAACACTTTGCTGAATCCAAAGCTGAATTAGAAGCAGCCAATCGCCAAAACCTACCCATTGTTTGGAGAATGCTAAATCAAGTAGAAGACGATGCCCACATCTTAGCAATGGAAAAAGAAGCTTTAGTAGAAGACTTCATGATTCAGTATGGTGAAGCTTTAAGTAACATTGGTTTTACTACCAAAGATATTATGCGCATGTCAGCCTATGGACTCACAGCCGCTTAATTGAAGGCCTCGTTACTGAGTGCTGAGTAGCTGAGTTAAAACCACTGGCAAGAAAATTCTCAGTACTCAAAAGATGAGACTGCAATTGACTGTGTTTTCTTCAATACATTTTACCCTTTGTTGCTTCTGGATCAAAATTGTATCAATTTACAATAAAAATCCGAGAGGTAGCAAAAGGAAAACTAGGATAAAGTCAAAACTTCGTAATTGCGAGTTACGAATTAGCATTTAGTTCTTGCCCACTTATTCAACGCTTTCGACAAAGCACACGCCTAATAAATCAATACATGTTTGGTCTAATTGGACATTTGACTAGTTTAGAACACGCACAAGCGGTAGCCAAAGAACTTGGTTACCCAGAATATGCCGACCAAGGGCTAGATTTTTGGTGCAGCGCCCCGCCGCAAATTGTTGACGAAATCTCAGTGACCAGTGTCACGGGACAGACAATAGAAGGACGGTATGTAGAATCTTGTTTTTTGCCGGAAATGCTAGCTAATCGCCGCATCAAGGCCGCAACACGCAAAATTCTCAACGCTATGGCTCATGCTCAAAAGCATGGCATCAATATCACTGCTCTGGGTGGATTTTCCTCAATTATTTTTGAAAATTTTCAATTAGAGCAGTTTAGGCAAGTCCGCAACATCAAACTCGAGTTTGAACGCTTCACCACGGGGAATACTCACACTGCCTACATTATTTGTCAACAGGTGGAAAAAGCGTCGAAACAAATAGGAATTGATTTGTCGAAAGCCACTGTTGCTATATGTGGCGCAACTGGAGATATTGGCAGTGCGGTTACACGCTGGCTCAATCTGAAAACAGATGTTAAAGAACTTTTGCTCATCGCCCGGAACTATGAACGTCTCACAGATTTACAAAGCGAACTGGGGCGTGGAAAAATTATGGCATTGGATGAAGCGCTACCCCAAGCCGATATTATAGTTTGGGTTGCTAGCATGCCTAAAGGCGTAGAAATTGATTTTACAGTTTTAAAGCGGCCTTGTTTGCTAATTGATGGTGGCTATCCTAAAAACTTAGCTACTAAAATTCAGCATCCTGGCGTGTATGTTCTCAGTGGTGGGATTGTTGAACATTCTCTGGATATTGACTGGAAAATTATGAAAATAGTCAATATGGATGTGCCGGCACGCCAGTTGTTTGCTTGTTTTGCCGAATCAATGCTGCTGGAATTTGAGAAGTTATACACGAACTTTTCTTGGGGACGTAATCAGATTACCGTAGACAAAATGGAGCAGATTGGTCAAGCATCAATCAAACACGGATTTAGACCACTGTTAGTTGAGTCGTTAGTCATGAACTAATTACTGCTAAGTCAATCACAGCCCCTTGTCCATACCCTACATCCCCACCTTTCATAACTCCACACTCAACACTCTTAACTTGTACGATGGCAACTACCGAGCGCAAACCACTACTGTTAGATTTTGAAAAGCCACTAGCAGAACTGGCAAACCGAATTGATCAGATTCGGCAACTTGCAGAAGAAAATGGCGTTGATGTTTCCGGTGAAATTCGCAAATTAGAAACACGGGCTATGCAGCTACGGGAGGAAATTTTTAGTAATTTATCACCGTCTCAGCGCCTACAAGTAGCTCGTCATCCCCGTCGACCGAGTACTCTTGATTACATTCAATCCATTAGTGATGAATGGATGGAGTTGCATGGCGATCGCTGCGGTGGTGACGATCCAGCTTTAGTTGGTGGTGTAGGTCGTTTGGGCGGGCAGCCAGTGGTAATGTTGGGTCATCAAAAAGGCCGCGACACCAAAGATAATGTAGCCCGTAATTTTGGGATGGCTTCTCCTGGGGGTTACCGAAAAGCCCTACGCTTAATGGAACACGCTAACAAGTTTGGGATGCCGATTTTAACTTTTATCGACACCCCAGGCGCTTGGGCAGGTATCGAAGCCGAACATCAAGGTCAAGGGGAAGCCATCGCCTACAATTTACGGGAAATGTTTTCCTTTGATGTACCAATTATCTGCACAGTTATTGGCGAAGGTGGTTCTGGCGGCGCTTTAGGTATCGGCGTAGGCGATCATCTGATGATGTTTGAACACGCCGTTTATACTGTTGCCACTCCCGAAGCCTGTGCCGCTATTCTATGGAAAGATGCCAGCAAGTCTCCACAAGCAGCCGTAGCCCTGAAAATCGTTTCCCACGACCTGAAAAACTTAGGCATCATCGATGAGATATTATCTGAACCCACTGGTGGCGCTCATACAGACCCGCTCAAAGCCGCTACAACTCTCAAGCAGAGCTTATTAGACAACTTGGACGAACTCAATCGCTTAACATCTCAACAACGCCGACAACTGCGCTATGAAAAATTCCGTAAGATTGGTGTTTTTACTGAATCTCTACACTGATACTGGGAGAAAATAACTTCCCTGCTCATCAGCAATGCTATAATGCCTGTGGCTATTTAAAGATTGTTAACAATCTTTAAATAGCCGTAGGTTCTTCTGTTTTAAGCAAATCAACTTGATTTGATCAGTAATTTCCGTGTTATTTAGTCATCACGTTGGAAAATATGACATAATTTCCCAGTTAAACGTTTGCTATCCTCACTGGGAAAATACCTGACGGGAAAAAATACCCATGCTGACGGAAAAAATTAGCAGTTAGTTATCAACGAGGAATCATCGGAAATTCAGGTTAGTTAAATTTAACTAATTTAACCAATCCGCAAGATTTGGATAATTGGCTGGTGGAAAAAAGCTTTCAGAACTGCCAAAAAATTGGGAAAGAGCATGAGTCTTGAGAAACGACGTGCCCTCATTACCGGGGCTAGCAGTGGAATTGGCAAAGCAACGGCTTTAGCATTCGCCAAGGCGGGAATTGATGTCGCCCTAGTGAGCCGTTCTTTAGATAAGTTAGAAACAATAGCAGAAGCAGCCAGGCATACAGGAGTATCAGCCAAAGCCTACGCTGTAGATCTTGCTAATGTATCTCAAGTAAAAACAAAAATCCAAGCCATCGCCCTTGATTTTGGGGGGATAGATATCTTAGTAAACAATGCGGGCATAGGATACACAGCCAACTTAAGTGAAACCCCCTTAGAAGATTGGCAGCAAGTCATCAACCTCAACCTCACCAGCTTGTTCCAGTGCATGATGGGAATTTTGCCGGGAATGCGGGATCGCCGCACAGGCACAATTCTCAATGTAGCCTCTATTGCCGCCAAGCAACCTTTTCCTGGTTGGGGAGCATACAGTGTCAGCAAAGCTGGTGTCATGGCACTTTCGCAAACTTTGGCACAAGAAGAACGCCCCCACGGCATTCGTGTAACTGCCATTTGTCCTGGTGCTGTTAACACAGAACTGTGGGACACAGAAACAGTCCATGGGGATTTTGAACGTGGAAAAATGTTAACGCCAGAAATTGTTGCCCAATCAATTCTCCACACCGCGTTACTACCACAACAAGCCGTCATCGACGAATTGATCCTCATGCCTAGTGCTGGCGCTCTTTAAATTGCTGAGTATGATTTGACTCTGTACACCTGTGGGTGAGCAAAATTCCAAGTTGAAATCAGCAAGACAAATAATTCAAACCATAACGAAGTAATCAAATCATGACTATTGCTAGTTCCAACGGTGCCAACGGCTCAAAATCTCCTCTCATCCCCGACTTAGTGGAAGCTATCAGCCCTAAACCAGACCGCAACACCCATAATGGACGACAGCCGAATCTACACCCACCGTCAGAAGAAGAAGTGGAGTTAATGATGGATGGCGTTAGAGCGCTCATAGTGGGTGTGGGAGAAGACCCCGAACGAGAAGGACTGCTGAAAACACCCAAGCGGGTAGCAGAAGCCATGCGGTTTCTTACCAGTGGCTACAACCAATCCTTAGAAGAACTGATTAACGATGCCATCTTTGATGAAGGACATAACGAGATGGTATTAGTTCGGGATATTAACTTCTTCAGCCTCTGTGAACACCATATGCTGCCTTTTATGGGTAGAGCACACGTTGCTTATATCCCCAACCAAAAAGTTGTAGGTTTAAGTAAACTTGCCCGCATTGTGGAAATGTATTCCCGCCGCTTGCAAGTCCAAGAAAGATTAACTCGTCAAATAGCTGAAGCCATTCAAACTATTCTCGAACCTCAAGGTGTAGCAGTAGTGATGGAAGCTACGCATATGTGCATGGTCATGCGGGGTGTTCAAAAACCAGGTTCTTGGACTGTTACCAGTGCAATGGTTGGTGCATTTGAAGAAGAACAAAAAACCCGTGAAGAATTCTTTAACTTGATTCGTCATCAACCGGCATTCTTTTAGGGACTGGAAATTGGGGAGTGAGGATTGGGAAGTGACAATCTTCCTCCCTGGTTTCGAGTTGCTAATTTCTCAAACAGCAGAGCTACCTGATCCAAATCTTTGTCTCCTGGCTTCAGTTCTACACCACTGGATAAATCTATCCCGTCGGGTTTAACTTGATTCAAGGCTGCTAGTACATTATCTGGACTTAGTCCCCCAGCTAATAACCAAGGACAACTGGGTTGGAACTGTTGTAGCATTTGCCAGTCGAGAGTGTGACCTGTACCTCCCAACTGTTGGGGATGATAAGCATCCAGTAGTAATGTGTCTATATGTTCGGTGTAATTAGAGGCTTGAGCAAGATGCTCAAGACTACGAACTCGAAAAGCCTTAATAATTTCTACATTTGCTAGATTTTGACGTAACAGTGAGCAAAATTCTGGGGGTTCCTCTCCGTGTAACTGCACACCAGTCAATCCAGAATCCATAACTATCTGCCTAATTTCAGCAATAGTCCTATTGGCAAATACTCCGATTCTGTCAATATTTGGCGGTAATTGTGCCACTGCTGCCCGAATTTGCTGTGTAGTAACATAGCGAGGCGAGGTGGATACACAAATGAATCCTAGTGCCGTTGCACCAAGATTGGCGATCGCTACAGATTGTTGTGGCTGAGTAATGCCGCAAATTTTCACCCGCATATGAATTTTAGATGTTGGTAACTGAAAAAAGTCGAAAATTTACTAATTATTATTTTGGGTTGTTCTATGGAACTTTATAATTTTGGAGGACTAGATTAATTTTCTGATTTAGGAGATACCAGTTTGATTTCATCATTACTAGCCGCCGCATCTGTTCCCGTGACGCCCGAATGGAGTCCCACAGTAGCCATTATTATCAGTGCCAGCAGCTTGGTAGTTCTGTTGCTAACTTTGAAAATTCAGTACCCTCAAGTAGGCCCGAAGTTTCCTATCCTGCCAATCAGTATTCCCGCATTTATTGGTGCAATGGCTTTTGGTCATGTTATCGGCATTGGCATTGTGTTAGGTCTGACTAATATCGGTCGTCTGTAGGTTTAAGAAGCTAGGGAGTGGGCAGAGCTCAGGGCTGCTGTTTCAGGGTACAAGAGAAAAAACCTTCGGACTTTACCATAATTTCTGTCCCTCATCCCCATTTCCCACTCCCTGGCAATGGGACTATTGACTTTAGCATGATCAGCTTTTCTTGTAATCACTCCAAAAGTAGAGACACATCATAACCTAACCTTTGAGGGAGGATTCGATAACTTCATCAAGTAGAGTATTTACATAGCTGAGAACTGACAACGAAATCAGTCTGTCCATGCAGGAGGAAGAACCATGATCTCATCAATGTTATTAGCAGTTCAAGTGACTGTTCCCAACACTGGCACTACATGGAATTGGGTTGGCACTCCGATTATTATTGGCAGTTGCGTATTATGTCTTTTGATTATTCCTCGAACAATTAGTTACCCTCACGTTGGCAATAAAATGCCTTTACCTTTTCCAGGGCTATTCAACAATCCCAGCGTTGGTTCCTTTCTGGCCGCGATGAGTGCTGGGCATCTAATTGGTATTGGTACGGTTTTGGGATTGACGAATCTCGGCATTATTTAGCCCTGTTTTGTCTCTTTCCACATCATCTGAACATACCCAAAATCTCTATAAATCTGAGATGACAGGCGGAAATCCCCACCCTCAGCTACTCGTTCCGAGGGTGGGTAATGTGTCAATGTAGATCTTAGGGGATTCCTAATTCGTAATTTGTTGCGGTAGGGGGTTTCTCACTTACACATAGCTCACTTTTATATAATAAATGTAATTTTTCTAAAATCATTGTATAGAATTATACTTTATTTTGTAGCATGAAGTTTTGAAAATATCTAGCCTGAACAAATATCTAGTTTGAGGACAATAAAATGCAAACAAGTTGGAGAATCGGGTCTTTATTTGGTATTCCTCTGTTGTTAGACCCGCTGTGGTTTATAATCTTAGCCCTGGCCACGCTTAACTTTGGCATAGCCTACCAGGAATGGGGTACTGCTACAGCTTGGAGTGCTGGGATTGTGATGGCACTTTTACTGTTTGCTTCGGTGTTGTTACATGAATTAGGTCATAGTTTGGCAGCGCGATGGCAGGGGATTAGAGTTAACTCAATTACTCTATTTATGTTTGGTGGCATTGCTGCTATTGAAGAAGAATCAAAAACTCCAGGAAAAGCTTTTCAAGTAGCGATCGCAGGTCCTCTAGTAAGTATAGCTCTATTTTTGCTTTTGAGTCTGGCTACTAATATCACACCTGAAACTAGCCCCTTCAGGGCAATGGTTACAGATTTGGCGAGAATTAATTTAGTCGTGGCACTATTTAACCTGATTCCCGGCTTACCTTTAGATGGGGGACAAGTTTTAAAAGCCGCACTTTGGCAAATCACAGGTAACCGCTTTGAAGCAGTACACTGGGCAGCACGGGCGGGGCAAATTTTAGGTTACAGTGCCATCGCTCTAGGATTAGCCGTAGATTTCTTGACCACGGAATTAGTAACTGGTTTGTGGATTGCTTTGCTAGGTTGGTTTGCTGTTCGTAATGCTAACAGCTACCACCGTCTTACCACATTACAAGAAACCTTACTAAAGATAATAGCCAGCGATGCTATGACCAGGGATTTTCGCGTAGTCGATGCTGATCAAACTTTGCGTGCTTTTGCTGATTCCTATCTATTGGACAGCAGTGCCCCAAACATCTACTTTGCCGTGTCTGATGGGCGTTACCGGGGTATGGTAGCTATTGATGACTTACGCTTAGTAGAAAGAAGTGAGTGGGAAAACCGAACTCTGCAAAGCATTCTCCATCCTTTGACAGAAATTCCCACCGTAGCTGAATCAACCTCCATGGCTGAGGTAATTAACAAATTAGAAAATCAACAATTACCTCGAATCACCGTGCTGTCACCTGCTGGTACAGTAGCGGGTGTCATTGATCGCGGAGATATTGTGCGAGAATTAGCAGACAAGTTGAAATTACGCATTACCCATGAGGAAATTAAGCTTATTAAACAAAAAGATAGCTATCCGCCAGGGTTGCAATTGGGGGCTATTGCCAAATCAGCTACAAATTAATTAACAACTTGGTAGTGAGGACTAAAGTCCTCTCGCCAAAACAAGAGCAAAATATATAATTAATCAGCGCACTTTAACCATGAAAAATACCCCGTTCATATCATGGTTGAACGAGGTATGGATAGGAGTAAATCAACAAGGACTTATGATTCTACTTGTCCCTTTTGCGAGAAGAAGGGATTCTGGAGATCACTACAATAAATCTAGTAGCAATCTTCAATTCATAGAGCAGAATTAGCAGTACTAATTCGATTAGTTCTACAGTCAATGCTCTTGAGGTGTAGTAAACCTTGGACTATTAAGCCCACAAGTCTTTTACAATCAATACTTTAACAAAGATAATTTCATAAATCTCGCCAAATTGGCGTTTTTTTATTCATGACATGATACAAGTAATATCAACAAGAATGAGGACGAGCCAAAAAGCGGTATCCGCAGTGATTGATCGTTGTTCATCCAAAATCTCTTGAATTTGCCATGGGGGAAGGTGCAACGCTACAGCAAGGGCTTCTCCACCCATCCCCATGGGGGTGATAAAATCCTCCCGGAAAATTTCACCGGAATGCACGGGTCGCATTTTATTAATCAGTTGATCCATCTCTTGTAATTCTGGATCTTCCTTCATCATTCTTTCAATGATTTTCAGTGCATCATTAGTTTTCTTCTTAGAATCTCCTCGCCTTTAGGCAGGGGAGAGGGCAATTGTTGTCCATGTTGGACATAGAGGCTAGAACCTTGGGTCACTTTGATTTCTTGAACCTCGCCGGGTATGTTGGTGATGGCTAGACCTGCGGCAGTTGTGAGAAGGTAGAGGTGAATTAAGCCATTGGCTTCGACGTATAATTAGGCAATAAGTATTCAGTGAACATTTGAGGACTAACTTTTGATTGGTAAAATGAGTATAAGTGCATGGTACAACATACCCATAGCAAACTCTACTGATGTAATCTCCTCCATTTAGGCGGAACAATGGAACTGTAATTAGCTCCCTTTGAATCGCAGTAACACAAACACCAATTTATACCATCTCCTAGTCCTTAGTAATTACCCAGAAAATTAAAAATGTCTCCACTCGGTATCGCTACCAGTCACTCAACGCATATCCTAGAAATGGGAGAAGCAAAACTTTGGCTGTTGTTGGTAGGAGTCAATAAATACCAGGACAAGGCATTACCGTCACTACGCTACTCAACTGTTGATTGTCAGGGTTTAGCAGCAGCTTTAGAGGATGCAACCCAGGAATTTCCTCAAACCGAAACAAGGGTTCACCATGATTTGAGTTCCGGGCTACCTACCCGCTCCACAGTTTACGCTAGCTTGAACGAAATTACTGCAGCTGCTCAACCACAAGACACGATTTTATTTTATTTCTCTGGACATGGAATTCTAGACTCAAATACCCAACAAGCATTTTTGTGTCTAACAGATACTCAAACAGATGATTTACTCAACACAGGTTTAAGTTTACAAGAAATTTTGCAGGTCTTGGGAAATAGTCATGCCCAGACTCAGTTAGTGTGGCTAGATGCTTGTCATAGTGGTAGCTTGACATTCCTAGGTGCTAGAAGTGATATAACCCAACCATCTTTTGCTAACCCTACATCTCAGATGGTGGAATTGTTACGCCAACGGGCAAAACAAAGTAAAGGATTCTACGCTTTACTGTCCTGTGATACTAATCAACAATCTTGGGAATTTCCCGAATTGGGACATGGCGTATTTACTTATTACCTCATGCGTGGGTTGCGTGGTGAAGCTGCTGACCCCCAGGGTTTGATTGATGCCGATGGACTCTACAGATATGTTTATCATCAAACGCGCCAATACATTGAGCAAACTAATCAGCAATTACGACTGATTAATCAGCAAAATAAAAGTAGAGGCGATACCAATCTATATTCTGAATATCCGCAACAAACCCCCAAACGAATAGTAGAAGGAGTAGGGGAAGTTATTCTGGGATTAACATCAGTCTTGGCAGAATCCTCTTGTTTCCGAAAAGCGTTAATATTAGAGGGACTGGGGACTAATCAGACTACCTTGGGTGTGAGTAAATTACTCCGGGGTGTAGGTGGTTTTGAATTAGAGTATTGGCACAGATCCTCAGAGGCTACCACTAAAGATTTACACTCAATAATTCAAACTTGTTTACAAATTACAGAATCCCCACCGCAAAACCACCCAAGAATTTTTGCCACAGTACTTCTATATCTACGTGGACGAATTGAAGAAACTGAAGCTCATGAACCTGCCCTAATTTTAGGAGAAAATATCCGCCTCAGTCGTTCCTGGTTAAGACAACAACTCAGGCGTTCAAATTATGCCCAACAAATTATCATTTTAGATTGTCCGGCAGCAACAAATGACTATGCACATCTACAAGATTGGGTAGAAGATTTACAACTGGGATTTGAGCAAGGACAATGTATCATTGCTGCGGCTTCACCGAAAAATAATCCTGAACAATTTGCCCAAGCCTTACATTCTACTTTAGCAGCAGTCCCCCCACAACGTAGCCTCTCATCTGCGGCTTGGATTACTGAATTGCAACTATTCTGTAACCAGCAATTGCCGTTAAATATCTGGCTATCAGGAACACAAGGCGTAATTGAAGTTATACCCACCAGTTCTGGTAATAGAAGCATTCACTCAACAGCAACTATTGATTTAGGGCTTTGTCCTTACCGCGGATTGCGAGCTTTTGAGGAAGAAGATGCTCAATATTTTTACGGTAGAGAAATTGTTGTTCAGCAACTAATTAATGACTTAGAACAAAAGTCATTTATTGCGGTGGTGGGAGCCTCTGGTAGTGGTAAATCTTCTGTAGTACAAGCGGGATTAATCGCTCAACTGCGACGAGGAAAATTATTACCAGGTAGCGAAGGCTGGTGGATGAGAAGCTTACGTCCTGGTGCAAATCCTCTGCAAGCTTTATCACGCCGTTTAGTAGATAACGGGACTGAAAGAGAAAAAACTTACCAGCAACTGCAAATAGAAGGAATGTTATACCAAGGGGTGGAAGGTTTTACTCACTGGATACGTCATCGCCCAGAAGCAATGGTAGTTTTGGTAGTAGATCAGTTTGAAGAACTGTTTACCATTGCACAGAGTGAAGATGCACAGCGTTTTTTAGCAATTGTTTTGGGAGCGCTAGAAAAAATACCGGAAAAGTTTAAATTAATCATCACTTTGCGGGCAGACTTTATCGCTCCTTGTTTAGAAGTACCAACATTGGTGAAGTTGTTGCAGCACTCGAGTGTGCTGTTACCTCCCTGTTTAACTGAACAAGAGTATCGCCGCATGATTATTAACCCAGCTGAACAAGTTGGTTTAACAGTAGAGGCGGAATTGGTGGAAGTGTTGATGCAAGAGTTACAGCACTCTGCTGGCGATTTACCACTTTTAGAATTTGTTTTAGAACAACTGTGGGAATACCGCGAAAATGGGACAATTACCTTACAAGCTTATCAGCAGCATTTGCGCGGAATTAAAGGAGCACTGGAAAATAAAGCCCAAAAGGTTTACAAAACTTTAGATCCAGAAGCTCAAGAATGCGCGCGGTGGATTTTTCTGTCGTTGACACAGTTGGGTGAGGGTACAGAAGATACTAGACGACGGGTACTCAAATCTGAGTTAATTGTTAAAAAATATCCGGTGGCTTTGGTAGAAAGAACATTACAAGTGTTAATTGCTGCAAAGCTGGTAGTTGTGAATTTAGAAGAAGATACAGGTGTGTTTACAGAAGTACGAGGAGTGGGAGAAATAGAAAAAACTTCTCTCCCATTTCCTACATCTTCACCCGCAACTGTAGAAGTAGCCCACGAAGTTCTGATTCGCTACTGGTCAACGTTGCGTTGGTGGTTGGAGGAAAATCGCGCGAGGTTGCGATCGCAACGTCAAATTGCCCAAGCAGCAGCTTTGTGGATCAATAACAATGAACAACCAGATTTTCTCTTACAAGGTGTTCGCCTGGCGGAAGCTGAAGAAATTTATATGAATTACATTGATGAAGTGTCTGTTGATGTTCAGCGCTTTATTCAAGCCTGTTTACTAGAAAGAAAACGTCAACAGCAAAAAGAAAAAAATAGACTCAGAAAAGCTCAAAGAACTGTGGGGATCATTAGTATTCTGGGACTGACTGCTTTCGGTTTAGCTGTTTTAGCTTACCAACAAACTCAAAAAGCTCAGTTAGGAGAGATACAGGCTTTAAATTCCTTGTCAGAAAACTTTCTCGTCTCCAATAAGCAGTTAGAAGCATTACTCACTGGACTCAAGGCAGGAAAGGAAGTACAAAAAAATACTCCTTTAATTCCCCAAAATATCCAATCTAAAACTGCGTTTATCCTACAACAGGCAGTGTATGGCACTCAAGAACTTAACCGTTTGACTCATAATTCTTGGGTAACCAGCGTCACTTTTGCACCGGATGGTAAAATATTGGCTGCTGGTTATGCCGATAACAGCATCCTAATTTGGGGTAGCAATGGCAGTTTATTAGCAACTCTGACAGAGCATCAAGATAGTGTCAATAGCGTGAGTTTTTCGCCGGATGGTAAAACAATAGCTTCTGCCAGTGCTGATAACACCATCAAAATCTGGAGTCGTGACGGTAAGTTACTCAAAACTATCACAGGACATCTTCATGGTGTGAATACTGTCAGTTTCTCACCAGATGGTCAATTTTTAGTCAGTGGTAGCCATGACAACACGGCTAAACTTTGGAATAGCGATGGCAAGTTACTAGCAAATTTCATTGGGCATAACCGCAGTATAAATGAAGTTAGTTTCTCACCGGACGGTGATACTATTGCCTCAGCCAGTGATGATGGCACAGTTAAACTTTGGAGTTTAGACGGTCGTTTGTTATCAACTTTGCCAGGAAGTACCAGAGAAGTTTTAGATGTGAGTTTTAGCCCGGACGGTCAAACAATTGCTTCAGCCAGTGCTGACCATTCAATCAAACTCTGGAGTCGTGATGGTAATTTACTGAGAATCATAGAAGGCCACAATGGTGGTGTCTGGAAAGTGCGGTTTTCTGCTGATGGTAAAATGATCGCTTCCGCCAGCGCTGATAAAACTATAAAGCTTTGGACTCGTGCGGGTAACTTGCTAGATACTTTACCAGGTCACACCCATGAAGTTAATAGTTTGAGTTTTAGCCCAGATAGTGATAGACTCGCCTCGGCTAGTGACGACAATACTGTTCGATTATGGAAACTAGAAAAAACATTGCCAAAAACTTTTTACGGGCACAAGAGCAGTGTAAACAATGTCAGCTTCACAGCCGATGGCAGTACTATTACCTCCTTTAGTGCTGACAAAACCATGAAAGTATGGAGTTTGAATGGTCGATTACTAAAAATACTGGCTTCTCCCATTGAAGATATTACCACCATCACCTTTACCAGTGATGGCAATACTGTGGCGCTAGCAACTGAAGATCAGACTATTGAGATTCGCCAACGAGATGCTACTTTGTTGCATACCTTGAAGGGACACAAACACTCGATCACAAATATGATTTTTAGCCCTGACGATCAAATTCTGGCTTCTGGTAGTGCAGACAAAACTATCAAACTTTGGAACCGAGACGGTAAGCTGTTGAGAACTCTTTCAGGTCATCATGGTTGGGTAACTAATATCCAATTCAGCCCCGATGGCAAAATTATCGCTTCAGCCAGTGCAGACAAAACTATCAAACTCTGGAACCGAGACGGTCGCTTGCTGAGAACTTTCCCTGGTCATAGCGCTAGTATATGGAGCATTAACTTTGCTCCCGATGGCAAAAGTATCGCTTCAGGTAGTGATGATAAAACTGTTAAACTCTGGAACTTAGACGGTTCACTGCTCCACACTTTCCAAGGACATACTGATTTGGTGAATCATGTTAGTTTCTCACCCGATGGCAAAATGATCGCTTCAGGTAGTGATGATAAAACTGTTAAACTCTGGAATGTTAGCAGTGGTATTTTGCTGAAAACCTTCTCCGGGCATAATGACGGGGTAAAAAGTGTTCATTTCAGTCCTGACGGTAAAATGCTAGCTTCTGCGAGTGAGGATACCACAGTTAAACTGTGGAACCTAGAGGAAATAGAACTGCAAACATTAAAGCTAGACCAGCTGTTGAACTATGCTTGTGATCGCTTGGGTGATTATCTGAAAACACACCCTGATGTTACTACAGAAGAGTATGAACTGTGTTTTGGTGATTAAAAGTCATCTCAGAAATTAAATATGTCTTGTGGATCTTTGTCAGAGATGGCTAGTGAATTTTAAATGGTTCTGTTGCCCAAATTGCTTAAGGTAAAATAGGAATCATGGACAAACGTTATTTTTTAGAGGCCAGTGCCGTATTTATTGGCACAGCAATTTTATCACGCAATATCAATTGGGGTTCGGAGAACATGACTACTTCTAAAAGCCAATTTGCAATTACCAAATCTGAACAAGAGTGGCGCTCAATTTTAACGCCAGAACAGTTTCGGGTGTTAAGAAAACATGGTACTGAACCCGCTTTCAGCAGCCCACTCGACAAGCAATATGACAAGGGTACTTTTGTGTGTGCTGGCTGTGGACAACCATTATTCATATCAGACACTAAGTTTAACAGTGGCACTGGCTGGCCAAGCTTTTATCAACCAATTGAAGGAGCCATCGCTACCAGTGTAGATCGGTCATTTTTTATGACTAGAACAGAAGTGCATTGCAGCAATTGTGGTGGACATCTAGGCCATGTGTTTAATGATGGCCCTGTACCTACTGGTTTGCGTTACTGCATGAACGGTGTCGCGCTGAGATTTGAACCTGCTTAAAGATGAGGGTGGGAATTAATCAATCCCGCCTTCTTCATACACTTTTTTTTTATTACTGGTAGAGACGTTCCGGCGGAACATCTCTACAACAGTTCAAAAACCGCATATTTGAATTCGGTCGATGTCAATCTTACGAATTACGAATTACAAATTTTAACTTTCTAAATCTTCCTGAGAAAATTTCTTACGGATAGTTGTACTTTGTTCCCCATTAGCTGCAATTGCTGTCATCATATAGTCAATTAAGTTTTTTGAGCAAGGAAGACGCAGGTGGAAAGTACCATCTGATCTAATTTTGATGGGTTTACCAGAAATATTTACTGTTGCACTTGGTTCTGTGGAACCGTGGATAATTAATTCAGTATCTGTAATAAACCAAAAATCTGGTTGGGGACGACCGAACACGCGAATCCTTTCTGAACGGACAATCATCTCCCAGTGATTGCCTTCGGAAGTGGGCTCGGCGCAATCGCCTTTTGTCACATAACCTATTTCAGCAATGTAGTCATGATCAACTGCAGGAATTCCCACGTAGCGATCACTTGTGATCTCATCGCATTCGTATTGCCGTACCAACTTCGGTGTCTGATAACTCAAATCTAAATCCGTGACATCATACAACCGCAGATATAATTGGGAGATGTTTTTATTTTCCAGTGTTTGCTGATCATTTGTGGAAATGTACCAAATTGCATAAGCCCACTTGGGAGTTCGGGGTTTGAGCAGAATTTTACTTTCATTATTTGTACTGGGCAAATCCACGGATGTTATCTCTGTTGTGGGTATATTTTCATCTCTGGTATCTGTCAAGGGTATACCAAAGACGCGAATTCTTTCGGAACGGCTGATACTTACCCAAATATCCCCCCGAATCACATAACCTATTTCGGCGATATAATCGCGATCGCTTTGGGGAATAGCAATATATTTTTCTTTTCTGGCTAATTCTAGTTCATACTGCTGTACTAACTCAGGCCTTTGATAACTCAAGTCTAGATCTGTGACATCATACAACCGCAAGGCCAATTGAGAGATACCGTTAGTTTCTAATGCTTCCTGACCAGTTTGGTCAATGTACCAACTCGCATAAGCCCATTGGGAATTACGAGACTTGAGGGTAATACTTTGTTCCCCATCAAGATTAAATAATGGCTCTTCTATGGTATCTTGCAGGAGTGTATAAAAAGCGCGCACTCTTGCAGAACGGGCAATTGTTACCCAGGAATTGCCTCCCGCACTGCGCCCCGGGCAATGGCCTTGAGTTACATAGCCTATTTCGGCGATATAATCGCTATTACTTTGGGGAATGGGGATATATTTCTCTACTTCTTTTGACTCTAGTTCATACTGCTGTACTAACTCAGGCCTTTGATAACTCAAGTCTAAATCCGTGACATCATACAACCGCAAGGCTAATTGAGAGATACCGTTAGTTTCTAATGCTTCCTGACATGTTCTGTCAATATACCAACTCACATAAGCCCATTGGGAATTACGGGGCTTGATGGTAATACCTCGTTCCCCATCAAGATTAAATAATGGCTCTTCTATGGTATCTTGCAGGACTGTATCAAAGACGCGCACTCTTGGAGAACGGGCAATTGTTACCCAGGCATTGCCTCCTGCACTGCGTCCCGAGCAATGGCCTTGAGTTACATAGCCTATTTCGGCGATATAATCGCTATTACTTTGGGGAATGGGGATATATTTCTCTACTTCTTTTGACTCTAGTTCATACTGCTGTACTAACTCCGGCCTTTGATAACTCAAGTCTAAATCCGTGACATCATACAACCGCAAGGCTAATTGAAGGATGCCGTTAGTTTCTAATGCTTCCTGACATGTTCTATCAATATACCAACTCACATAAGCCCATTGGAAACTACGGGGCTTGAGGGTAATACTTCGTTCTCCATCAAGACTAAATAATGGCTCTTCTGTGGTATCTTGCAGGGGTGTATAAAAAACGCGCACCCTTTCGGAACGAGCAATTCTTACCCAGCAATCGTCTTGAGTTAAATAACCTATTTCGCTGATATAGTCGCTACTACTGCGGGGAATGGGAATATATTTCTCTACTTCTCCTGACTCTAGTTCATATTGATGTACTAACTCCGGTGTTTGATAACTCAAGTCCAAATCCGTGACATCATACAACCGCAAGGCTAATTGAGAGATGCCGTTAGTTTCTAATGCTTGCTGACACCTTTTATCAAGGTACCAACTCACATAAGCCCATTGGGAATTACGGGGCTTGAGGGCAATACTTCGTTCTCCGTCGAAATTAAATACTGCACCTTCTATGGTATCACTCAGCATTTCTCCTTCACACTCAAGATGACTTTGATTCCCAACAGATGATCCCATATCGGTTTCTACAAAAGTTGCACCATCTGCAAAAATATCTGTCTCACAGTTCGTGGGTTCAGCTGCATCCGCTACTACATTCAATATGTCTTCGGTAATATCTGAGAGTGTGGGATCTGAACTAATAACTTCTTCAATCGATAAGGTTAATATGGTTTCGTTATCATTATTTAGCTGGCTTGTATTATCAATATCACCAGCTAAGTTCGTATTTTGATTTAATTCTATCTGGGGTTGTTCTGCGGTTTCCTCGCTGAAGTCTTTGCTCTTGTAATTTTCCGCTTCAGAATCCAATAACACTTCTGCAGCTTTGGACTCTTCAGATATTGGTTGAGATAAATCTGGTAATTGAGGGTATGGAATATTGACCACATCTGCGGGTGCTTCCATATCCCAGGGTGATTGATCATCAAACGATTCTAAGCTTGTAACATTACTTAAATTATTGGTTTCAAGGGATTTCTGATTATTGATATTGTCCCTGACAACGGAGCTAATAGCGGCTTTGGCTTCTGGTGCCAAATCAGCATCGTGGTCAGCCGTTCCTGCTAGAGGTTCATCAGCACTGGAAGTAAGATTTGTGTCATTTATTGCCACTTCATTCTCAGAAGAAGCATTGGCGTTTGGATCTGGGGTGGAATTTTTAGCCTCAATGACCCATAGGCGTGACTGGAAAACCCACATTAGTAATCCAAATATAGCAGCCGTAGGTAACAAAAACCACCACCGAGGTAGTTCTTCAAGATTAAAGATAGTTTCTAAAGGCTGCTGTTGATTTGATTCCGATGTTGCTTCGGTATTTGGGATAGTTTCTAAAGGCTGCTGTTGATTTGATTCCGATGTTGCTTCGGTATTTGATGGTGCTTCTCCCTGAGCTATGGCCGTGCCTCTAGCCACTTTGATAGCTTGCTGTGATGCAAGGGCAAAGCCAAGAAAATTTGCTTTTAGGTTAGGGTTTTGTCTGTAAGTATGAACCAAAGAACGGGAATCGAGATAGTTAGGCTCATCTGACAAGGTTTCATTTTCAGTGGCAGACCGTGCCAGCACAGGTGTCGACACGAATAAAAATGCTGCCATAGGGGTTGTAGCCAGGGACAGGAATAAGGCAAGGCTGACGATTGCCTCTGGCACTGCGCTCCGCACAATCGCACTCTCTTTTTTTTCTTGTTGCCACATAATGCTCTTTATCTAGGTACAGAAAGCTGGACAGTCTTGACATTTTCCCCGCCTGGAAGAATGGGGATTCCAAGAATCACTTCTTGGTTTTCCTGCTTGTTCCTGTTCGATTAAGGCTCAGGGCGGAAGCCTGACAGGCTTTAGGCACTTCACGCTTACGTTGGAGTCACCGTTAGTTCCCCTGCACAGGTAATTTCCATTCCCCGACTGTCCACGGGTACTACGTTTATACCACGCAATAACACCATCTCTGCCGTCTTATGATCACAATGATGCGATGGAAATAGCGAATTTGCGAGGGTGATGTATCCTGAAGACTCCGTTACAAACAGGTCTCACATGGCAATAGCAGCAGTCGCCTTTGTTGATTAATGATTCTACTAGGGCGTTAAAGGCTGTGGCTTCTAGTAAGCCTTCGCCTAAGGGTTCTTCTATGGTTATATAGGGACAATACCTCAGCTTGCACAATTTGACAATGGCAATCCCGCCGTAGTAAGTTCTCTAATGCTGATGCTGTTTGTCGCAGTTGGGATATTTGCTGCATCACAGCCCTATATTGCTGCTCGAGTTGTGCCACGAGGTTGACTGTGGTATCTGCCTGTGGTTCTATTTCTGGAATGTGACGAATGTGGTTCAGTTGAAAGCCTTGGTTTTTTACAGCGACGATGCGCTCCAATCGGACGATATCTTTTTCCGTGTACAAAGGGGTAATTTCTGGGCGATTGCGCCGAGGGCAGTGCCGGAGGCAATCCCTTGGGTTGTAGTACTAGTCCTAATCGATGGTGGTGTCCTACCATAGGTGGAGTAATCCCGACGCCTACAGCCTATGTCAACTCTTTGATAGTGAACAAATCAGTATTCATTGCTTTTTCACTTTAAGCTTTACTTACCCAATAAAGATAATATTTTTCATCATCTACCCAAGCATTCTCGAAATTTTTGATGCCAATAATGTTTAAATCTTGGTGATTTACATTCAGTTTTTTATTTAAAATCAGCAAAATTTTACTTTTGTCTGGTTCCTTGGTTAAAAGAGTGTTAATTTGTTCTAATATTTGAGCTTCTTCCACAGATTTACGACCTGCTTTAAAGAGGGTAAAACTTCCCATTTCTTGCCGTTCAGGATAGTAAAACTTTTGGTTGAGGTAACCCGATAATGCAGCCATATTGGCATCTCGACTGGCAACAATAAATTCATTATTTAAATGAGATTTTTGCAGATAATCAGCAGTTTCACGACTAGCTGAATATGGTATGATTAAGTCTTTAGCAAAACTTCCAATTCCCGCGATGAACTGCACGTACAAAATCAGCATAAAGGCTATATTATGCCATTTTTTAATTAATTGCATTGTTTTTAATTTCAAAGCATACTTAAACTTATTGATTAAAAGCGGAGATTTCTGATAGTGATTACCCAGCCATAATCCTGCTATCATAATTAAATAAAAATGTCCAAAATGTCGAGGTGCACCTGCAAATCTCAAATATGTAAATGCCAGGATAACTGAGTTAGCTGTGATGTAGAAAAATAAGGCTAATGGCTTTTTAGATAAATTTATTATAGATAAAGCTACAATAAATAAAATAATTAAACCACAGACAGTTAAATCCAACCATCTTTTGTGGGTGGGAATTATTAAAAAATAGCCACCAAATAACCTACCTAAACTTCTCAATAAATGACGCAAATCAAATTCTTTTACCCAACCGTCATTTAATCCACCATGAAGATAACTATCTGCTGGAGGAGTAATAATATAGACAGATAAAAGCAAAGCAAATATAATAATTACCAAACTTAAAAATAAATCATACTTGTTACTTTGACTAAAATAATGGTGACGATGTTCAATATCAAAACAAAGTTCTACTAGCAAAGTTAACAGCAAAGCCAATGAAATAAATAAGGCATAAGCACTACTGTTGGCCAAGAGACTTAATAAAATTGCTAAGTAAAGATAAGTTTTTTTTCTATGCGGAAAAAATGTACAAAAAGCAAAAATAAATAGCATACTAAAAGCATAATTTCGAGATATGATAAGATATTCATAAAAAGGAAAAAAACCAAAAGAAAATAGAAATTTCTGTTTATAATTAAAGGGACTATATAAGCAAAAAAGAGCAACAGCAGCAATAGTAATAGCTAAATGAAAAATTTGCATAATCACGGGATTATCAGTAATTATTCTGAGTAATGCTAGACAAAAATACCACAATACAGGGTGTCCTTCATAATTAATGTTGACAATTAAATCTGCAAAAGACTTACTATCTCTGACAATTAGCCAGGGATTTACTTCGTCTCGCCACATGGCATGATTAAGAATACCTATTAAACCGAGACTGGAAAAAATAATTATAATCAGCCAAGGTGATGGAAAAGAGAACTTGGAAATCTGATTGATTGCTTTTTTTATTAACATTTTTATGGGAGAGTATGGGAATAAGTCAATTATCCAGCACAAACCCTGGCTTTTTTGTAAATATTTGAGGGTTGACATTGACGGTGATGTTAAGGTTTAGAGTAAGAGAGTTCTGACTGATGAAATTCTCATGCTTTACTCTCAGGCTTTGAGGCGCTTTACTCAAGAACATTCGGATACTTTGGCGGCGTTGTTTTGTGGCTTACTGTTGTTTTTAGGCTGGTGTGCTTTGCATATTGGCTGGTTGGGTTGGGCGCTGCTGTTGTTACCTGCTGCTTATGTGATTGGTGGTTATGACAGTGCATGTAAAGGTTTAACTACTCTAATTCGTGAAAAGGAGCTGGATGTAGATTTACTGATGATTGTAGCGGCTCTCGGTGCTGCTAGTCTGGGTTTATGGCGCAGGGAATATTATCTGATTATTGATGGGGCTATTTTGATTCTTATCTTTGCGATTAGTGGTGCTTTGGAAGGTTACGCTATGGGGCGCACTGAACGCAGCATCCGTGCTTTGATGAGTTTAACTTTGGATACAGCTAGAGTTTTAGTTGATGGACAGGAAAAAATGCTTTCTATTACTCATCTGAAGGTGGGTGATGAAATTATTGTTAAACCAGGGGAGTTAATTCCTACTGATGGCATTATTATTTCTGGTTATAGTACTTTGAATCAAGCAGCCATTACAGGTGAGTCTTTACCTGTTGAGAAGTCAGTAGGGGCTGAAGTTTTTGCAGGAACATTGAACGGTTATGGTGCTTTGAAGCTCCAGGTACACAAACCCGCATCTAGCAGTTTGATTCAGCGCGTGATTCGTTTGGTTGAACAAGCACAGACGGAAGCACCTCCTTCTCAACAGTTTATTGAGAGATTTGAACGGATATATGCGCGGGTAATTGTGGTAGTTGGAACACTCTTGGTATTTTTACCGCCGTTGCTTTGGAATTGGAGTTGGGAAATTACAATTTATCGCGCCTTGACTTTTTTGGTGGTGGCTTCTCCCTGTGCGCTAATGGCAGCAATTATGCCTACTTTGTTGTCGGGAATTGCTAACGGTGCAAGACAAGGTATTTTATTCAAGAATGGAGCGCAGTTGGAAAAAATTGGTAAAGTTAGAGCGATCGCTTTTGATAAAACTGGTACTTTGACCAGAGGAAACCTACAAGTATCTCAGGTGATTGTCAGTAGTGAACATTCCGAAACTGATGTATTAAAAGCCGCGGCTGCTTTAGAATCTTGTTCGGAACATCCCATTGGTAAGGCTATTGTTGAGGCGGCTGCTGCAGATTGGGTGCGTGGCGTTGATGTCCAAGCCATACCCGGACAGGGAATTATGGGCTTTGTTAACTATGAAAAAGTGTTTGTAGGAAATGCAGCCTTCATACAGCAGTATGTAAACTTTTTTCCCGAGGAATTACAGAAATCGGCACAAATTCCAGCAAATGAAGGTAAAACCATAGTTTGGGTAGCACAAAACAAACAGGTCATGGGCGCGATTGCTATTGCTGATATAGTCAGAACAGAAGCAGCAGCCATGATTACCCAATTGCGAAAATTAGGAATTGAGCAAATTGTCATGATTACCGGAGACAATCAACCCACAGCTGAGAGTATCGCCAAGGCTGTAGGTATTGATCTAGTCTATGCAGAACTACTCCCCGAAGATAAATTGGATGTGATTCGTCAACTTCAGCAACAATATAAAACCGTCGCCATGGTAGGGGATGGTATTAACGATGCTCCCGCTTTAGCTCAGGCTTCTGTAGGTATTGCCATGGGGATAGCAGGTAGCGATGTAGCCCTAGAAAACGCAGATATAGTATTAATGGCAGATAACTTAGATAAATTAGCGACAGCCATCAAACTGGGTAGGCGATCGCACTCAGTTGTGAAACAAAATATAGTTGTAGCTCTGGGGTTTATTATGTTGCTGTTAATTGGTAACTTTTTGGGCAACATTAACCTACCCATCGGTGTAATAGGTCATGAAGGTTCCACGGTGTTAGTTACACTTAGTGGTTTAAGATTACTGAAAAATTGAATTAAATAAGGTTCCGGGTTTGATCTGCAATTTCGCGGACATGATATAAGCTACTAAAGCTAGCTAAAAATTTTATTTGCTAGGACGATTAATTGCATTGATATCCAGGAGGAAGAAAATGGGATTGAGTGATCAGCTGTTGAATCCAAACAAAAAGGCCATGGTTATAGATGATTGTTGCAAGATGATCGACCAGCAGCTAGCTTCCAAGTCAGGGATAAGTGGTATGGCTTTGAAAACAGCCTTCACAGCCTTAAAAGGAGTTAAACCCGGATACATCCCCTACATTGTTGAACAGCTACTACCTCAGTTTTTGACAGCCCTTGACCCTCTGTGGCATGAGGGTGCACAAAAAGGTAATCCAGCTGATTATCTCATTGCCAGTCGTTCTGAAACGGCTGAGGCTATGCTGGGCATTACCGATGCTAGAATTAAGCACACTAAGAGCCAAATCATCAAAGGAACTTATGAAAAATTCCGTAGTTCTGCTAAAAAACATGTAGAAGAAGCAGTACCAGACTTGGCGAACATAGTCGATAAACATACTAAAGTCTAATCACAAAATCCCATAACTTATCAATCAAAATTACGTTGTTTAGGGTGTGTTGTGGCTAAGGTCCATAAACCACCCCACAACCAACACAGTTGTGTTTATGCACCACTTTGGTTTTGTCGGGCCTATCATGGAACTAAAAACTGCCGTATAACCACTCTTGTTTTGAGTTAGTAACTTGTTCCCTACTCCCTGTTCACTGTTGGGCTGCTGACGGTAAACTGTGAGAATTGACCAAGTTACATGATTTTCCTATGGCTGCATTTTTATTAGAAATTGGTACAGAAGAACTACCCGCCAGCTTTCTCGGTGATGCCATATTACAATGGCGATCGCGCATTCCCCAAAGTCTAGAAGCTAATAGTCTCATCGGCGCATCTACAGAAGTTTATGGTACTCCCCGGCGGTTGGCGGTACTCATTACAGATCTACCATCCCAGCAACCAGACCGGGAGGAAGAAATTAAAGGTCCTCCTGTTCAAGCTGCTTTTAAAGATGGTCAGCCTACACCGGCTGCTACAGGTTTTGCCAAAAAGCAAAGTGTGGATATAGCCGCTTTGGAAATTCGCTCCACAGACAAAGGCGATTTTGTCTTTGTCAAGAAAAGCATTCCCGGTCGTCCCGTAGCGGAAATTTTAACCGAACTGGTGAATCAATGGATTTGTGGTTTAGAAGGTAAGCGGTTAATGCGCTGGGGTGATGGCGATATGAGGTTTTCTCGCCCCATTCGCTGGCTAGTGGCTTTGTTAGATAATTCCGTCTTGCCTATTGAATTGGTGAATGGATCTGAGATAATCAAAAGTCATGGCTTTTCCTATGGTCATCGTGTCTTACATCCCCAGCCTGTGACCGTACCTCAAGCCACAGATTACGTCAAGACTTTAGGCGATGCTTTTGTAATTGTTGACCCACAAGAACGGGCTAATATTATTCAACAGCAAGTACAAACAGCAGCAGAAAAAGCAGGCGGATTTACAGTATTTTACCCGGACTTGTTAGCAGAGGTAACAAACTTAGTTGAATTTCCTTCCGCAGTAGTGGGTAAATTTGAACCAGAATTTTTGCAGTTACCCACTGAGGTAATCACAGAAGTGATGGTCACTCACCAGCGTTATTTTCCTGTATTTAAAGGAACTGACGGTAAAGAATTATTAGCTAACTTTATCACTGTTGCTAATGGTGATCCCAATAAATCAGATATTATCGCCCTGGGGAATGAACGGGTAATTCGTGCAAGGTTAGCTGATGGCAAGTTTTTCTACAAATCTGATTTAGCTAAATCTTTAGAAAGTTATTTACCTCAATTAGAAACAGTTACTTTCCAAGAAGAACTAGGTTCAGTACGTGCTAAGGTAAATAGAATAGTCACAATTGCTGATTACATTAGCAGCCAACTACAATTAGAAGAAGGTCAACGCCAAAAAATCCAACGGGCAGCTTTATTATGTAAAGCTGACTTAGTTTCACAAATGGTGTATGAATTCCCAGAACTGCAAGGGGTTATGGGGGAGAAATATGCCCTGGCTAGTGGAGAAGATCCAGAAGTAGCTAGGGCAATTGTTGAGCATTATTTACCCACAGGCGCAGGTGATATTTTCCCCCGAACCCTCGTAGGACAAGTTGTGGGTTTGGCAGACAGATTAGATACTTTAGTCAGTATCTTTGGCTTAGGATTAATTCCCACTGGTTCCTCGGACCCCTTTGCATTGCGCCGCGCTGCTAATGGGATAATTAACATTACTTGGGCTGCTAATTTGCCCATTAACTTAGAGAATTTGTTAACGCGAATAGCCACAGATTTTGCTGCACAGTACCACAAAGAACAAGACAAATTGATTGCAAATTTGCAAGAATTTTTCTTACAACGTATTCGCACCTTGCTACAAGATGAAAAGCAAATTGACTACGATCTAGTAAACGCAGTCTTAGGAGAAAATGACCGAGAATATATAGAACGCGCGTTAAAAGATTTACTCGATGTCCGCGATCGCGCATCATATCTGCACGCAATCCGGGCAGATGGTACTCTAGATAACATCTACGAAACCATCAACCGTTCCACGAGGCTAGCAGCCCAAGGTGACCTAGACTTCCAGCAGCTAGAACCCACAAACGTAATTCAGCCAGAACTCTTTCAAAAATCCTCTGAGCTAGCATTTTACAACGCCCTAGTAGAATGCACCAGAATAACTCAACAGGCGCAGCAATCGCGTAATTATAAATTGTTGATAGCAGCATTACAAAAAATCGCTCCCACCGTCGCCAACTTCTTTGATGGCGAAGACAGCGTTTTAGTCATGGACCCCAACCCCGAAATCAAGCGCAATCGGCTACACTTACTAGGATTACTGCGAAATCATGGGCGTGTACTGGCTGATTTTGGTGCTATTGTCAAAAATCTGTAGTTTAAGGTCACAAAAAAGAAGTGTAATTTTTGCCAAGAAGCGTTATGATGGTCAGTGCTTAACCAGGGAACTCTGCTACAGTCTATGCCTAGAGCTTCGGTAATTGGATTGGGAAAGTCCGGTGTTGCTACAGCGAGATTGTTGAAACAGAAAGGTTGGGAGGTAGTGCTCAGTGACAGTAACACCTCCCCCAACCTCCTGAAACAACAAGAAAAACTCGCTGCCGAGGAAATCACTGTTAAATTAGGACATTCTCTTGATTTAAATGGCAGTGATTTATGTGATTTAATAGTTGTTAGTCCTGGCGTACCTTGGGATGTTCCAGTGTTAGTCAAAGCGCGAGAATTAGGTATTGAAACTATCGGTGAAATGGAACTCGCTTGGCGACACTTGCAGGCTTCTCCTTGGGTAGGCATTACTGGCACTAATGGCAAAACCACCACCACAGCCTTAATTGCGGCAATCTTTCAAACAGCTGGATTCAATGCTCCCGCCTGTGGTAACATAGGCCGTGCAGCTTGTGAAGTTGCCTTATCAGAAGAACCTCCGGACTGGGTAATAGCAGAAATTAGCAGCTATCAAATAGAATCTTCCGTTGGTCTTGCCCCTCGCATTGGCATTTGGACAACCTTCACCCCAGACCATTTAGCACGGCATAAAACCTTAGAAAATTACTACAACATCAAGGCGAAATTATTACATCATTCCCGTCTAAAAGTATTTAATGGTGATGACCCTTATTTGCGTAAAAATGGTAGAAGTCATTGGCCTGATGCCTATTGGACAAGTGTCAAAGGTAAGGAATTTTTAGTTGGTGAACAGGGGTTTTATATTGAAAACGGTTGGGTTCTTGAACACTTAAAAGCAACTTTTAAACCAGAAAAAATTCTTCCTACCTCGGCTTTGCAAATGGTAGGAGAACATAACCTCCAAAATCTGTTAATGGCTGTTGCTGCTGCGCGATTAGCAGGAATCGAACACAATGCTATTGAGACTGCAATTAGGAATTTTTCTGGCGTTCCCCACCGTTTAGAACACATTTGTACTTGGCAAGGTATTGACTTTATTAACGACAGCAAAGCCACTAATTATGATGCGGCGGAAGTTGGATTAGCATCGGTAAATAGTCCAGCGATTTTGATAGCCGGTGGCGAAGCTAAACCCGGTAATGACACAGCCTGGTTAGCCAAAATTCAAGTCAAAGCTGCGGCGGTATTATTAATTGGTAGTGCAGCACCAGCATTTGCTCAACGCCTGGAAGAAGTAGGTTACACCAACTACGAAATCGTCGCCACCATGGCTAGAGCAGTTCCTCGGTCAGCAGAACTAGCTAAACAGCATCAAGCTTCTGTGGTTTTGTTGTCTCCTGCTTGTGCAAGTTTCGACCAGTACCCCAACTTTGAAATGCGGGGGGAAGATTTTCGCCATTCATGTCTTGCTTTAATGGGGTGAAACACAAAAAGCTCATACCAAGGAGTACAGAGTTATTATAGTTTTAATCTCCACTTTGCGAAATGTAAACAGCAACAAATTCCTTGTTATGACTGTAGAACCCCGGATTGAACAAGATCAATTACACCCCAGCAGGAGCATGAAAATAAATCAAGCAACAGAACAGGAAAAAGTTCTTTGCCCTCATTGTCAGCGCACTGCTACCAATGGTATTAAATGTAAAGGCATTTGTGTGGGTGATAGCGATTATTAAGACAGTAGGAGAAAAAAATTAGTATATCCCTGCTAATTGTATTTCCGCGCGATGGCCAGTAGCTGTGTCTATCACCTGTGTTGTCAAATTATTTTGCTTGAGCAACGAACGAAACTCCTCAATAGAGCCTTGGGCTTTTTGTAATTTGCCCAGGAAACCTTCAAATTCCACATCTCCACCAGCAGTTGTGGGTAGCATCACTTGGGGTTGTAACCACTGTGCTACTTCTAAAGCTTTATTTGTACCTTTGATAAAGGGCCCGATCATAGGCAGTGTGAGATCAATAATTGGCACAATTAACACATCAACCGGTGAAAACTGTTTGATTTCTGGGGAATGTTGACCATGAGGTTCGTAGTAAAGTTTAAACCCACTTGCTAATTCTGTAATCAGATAACCATTTTCTACAACGTTGTATCCCACCACTGAGCCACGCACAGCTTTGATTTCTACTTCGTTGTTTAAAGTGAAACGTTCACCAAAAGCTAGGGATGTGATAGCAGCATAACCCAATTCCTGTACTACTGTTGCCCCACGAGGAGAAGCTACAACTGGAATTTGGTGGTCAAGCTGCTGGAGAGTTGGTTTGTGAGCATGGTCTGGTAAGCCCTGAGACAGCAGTATCAAATCAATATTCTCTGGAATGGCAGGTTCTTGTGAACGGAAACCTTTAAAGAACCATTCTGCATTGCCAAAAACCAAGGAACCAATCAGCCAAGGGTCAAGGAGTATGCGTTGATTACCAATTTCTATTAGCCAACTATTAGCGCCGAACCAAGTTAAGTACATAGCCCAATTAAAATAATACCTAGGTTTATTATGGATGGGTTTAACTTTTATTTCCAGCTGCTCAAGAGTTGATAATCTATGGGATCACGATTGCGCGGGGCCCGGTGCTGGAGGAAATGGCAATTGGGTCACCATCTTAGCAGGATTCCAGTAAGCGCGAGTTGTTTGAATCTTCCCACCTGGGTTAATTGCAAAAATCGTAATTCCTTCAAAGACAACTGGTTTATCTGTCTTACTCACACCGTGCATTGTCCACTTTACCGCCGCTTCATTGCCAGTAACGAAGATATGCTCAGTTTGAGGTTCTAGTTTGTCAAAAAATGCTTGTAACTGCCCAATAAAGTCACGATATCGCTCATGTACTTTTGCAGGTGGTTCACCTACCGGGTCATAGCTAACAGCATCTTCAGCAAAATTTTCTGTCCAGCCTTCTGGATTCATCGCTGCAATGTTAGCAAAGTAGGCAGATACTATTGTTTCTATGGATTCTTGTAACATAATGCGATTTTAATTTGATAGTTGTTAATTACATAGCTAATTAACGCATTTACACGAATTTTCTTTTTCATATCATCTTTTTTATATTTTTTGTCACCACATCTCTATTTGTGTTCATTAAAGCTACTCACAGACGAAAAGTTTACCTCACAGTTACAATGTGACAATGTGACAGGTTGTGTAGGATAAAAACGTGAAAAAAGCCCTTATTGCCCAAATATTAATTTCATCACTAAGTTGCTTAACTATATTTCTCCCTAGTCAAGCTTCTGCTCAGTTTTTACCCCAACCTTGGGTTTCTGTCGGTGAAAAAGAGGGCGAAGTTACTTATGCTGTAGGAGTTAGAGCCTTAGATTTTGGCGTTGAAATAGGAACAGGCCCCGACAGTGCCACAGGAGCAGATGTTTTGAAATTTTTGAGTTTGCCAGTTATTTCACCTTATGTAGGAGTAGGCTGGTATTCAGAAGATAAAGGAGTGGCTTTTTCTGGTGGTGTTCAGGTAGGTGCTACGGATAACATTTTTATAGGTGCTGGTTACAATTCTGTGCGAGGATTCAACGGACAACTGGGAATCAAATTTTAATTCTTTTGAGTTATTAATTTAACAATCAACTAATACCTCAGTGTGTGTTTATAAGCTCAGTGAGGTATTTTTTATTGTGGTATAAATAATTTTAAATCAGTCAAAGATGAAAACCGGAAATAGAATTTTGTTTGTTTTGAAAAAAATGTTTCTTAAGATAGTAGTATGGGCAGTGTGTACTAAATTGCTGAGTCAACAAAAAAGCGAAAATTATATACTTCGCTTTTCACCACCAGCTACTAGGCATCTTTGCAGCAGATTAAGAATTTTATTTATTGAACAGGAATATCCTCATGGAGCAAGGATTAAGATTACTGACTCAATTAGTGATAGAGTTCACACCTGTGATTGTCACTCTCATTCAAAAGCGAACTGAAGAAACTCTCTCTAGTAACAATTCTCAATTTCCACAGGTAATTAAAGACTTGATCCAAACGGTAAATTTACCTCTTCACGGAGATGGAGTGAATACAGTATTTGAACAGCAAAAAATTCTGCAACAACAATTAGCTACTTACCAACGTGAAACCCAATTTCAAATAGCAAACCAACAACGAGAAACATCACTCAAATTGCCAGAAGTTGCTAAAATTTTTGATAGTTGGCCTTTGAGACTGTATCCTTCACAAATTTTAGATGGCCGTACTAATTATAAACGTATCCCGTTGAAAATTTTTCTGGCTCCTCCACAAATTAAGTGTGACCAATTTGAGCAGAAAAATCGTGAAAATTCGGACATGGAGCTAATATTGGCTGAAGGTTTAAGAACGTTTATTCACAAATATTACTCACTCCACAGTACCATTAGACCAACAGAACTTTTAGCAGGAGCTTGGGATAGTAAACGCTTTCATAGTGAATCTAGCATCAAAGCTTTGTTTGGGATGTTAAAAACAGAGCCAATTTTGATTTTAGAATCAGAGCATGATGGGGACTATATCAATTTTCGCATTGCTTATTGGGGATTGGGTCAGGAAAGCTATTACTACAAAACAATTTTCCGTCTCCCTTATCGCGAAATTCTCCATGAGTCCGCCAAAAGCCGGGCTTGGGAATGGAAGAAGGTAAGAGATGAATTATTATTAATGGGCGAAGACGCTGAAGATATTAATCATTTAGGTGGAGATAATGTCTTCAATCTGGCAATTTTAGAAAAAGTGGAAAAATGGCAACAAAATGGTATTGATATTAGTCACTTATCTTTAAAGTATCAAGTTAATCATCAAGACTTAAAAAAACTTTACCAGGTGTTAATTAACTGTCATTGTTTAGTTGCTGCTTGGGTGGCGGATGCTTATCATTTAGTTGATTATGATGTTCCACCCTTATTACCACGGGTACTACCCAGTTTACTTCAAGACACCTGTAACTTACAATCTGTGGAGGAGTTTTTGCAGGTATATGCCACAGGTTATCAAGAACTATACCAAGCTCTAGAAAATAACCGTTGTTATTGGGTTCCAGAGTTAGCTTTGGAATTAGCCCAAAGTTTATCTTATTTACCCAACCGCTCTTGGTCTCAGTCCCAGGTTGATCACTCAATCAACACATGGTTGAAATTGCGTCAAGTGCCACAAGAAGAATTTATCAATCCTTTAGAGGCGATGCAATCAGCAATCAAAATAGACGATAAACCATATCTGGAAAAGTTAAAAGAGTATTTTACAGCCCTAGGCGATGGCCAGCGCATTTCGGATGTGGACAAGCTTTTACATACCCTAGCTCAACTTCAGCAGCAATGCACCTTACCATCCTCCGGTCCAAGCCATACCTTAACTGGACATTCTGGCAAAGTTACATCTGTAGCTATTAGTTCAGATAGTGTGGTTTTAGTGAGTGGGTCCGTTGACAAAACTATCAACGTCTGGGATTTGGAGACTGGTAAACAAATTCGCACCCTGACGGGTCATGAAGGAGAAATTTCATCTATTGCAATTAGTCCTGACAGTCAATTATTGGCCGTTGGTAGTTGTGAACATCCCAGAAGTAATGTCAAAGTTTGGAACTTAAAAACGGGTAAACTACTGCATACGCTTTTAGGACATCAAAAACCAGTTAACGTGGTAGCAATTAGCCCAGATGGGCAGATTTTGGCCAGTGGGAGTCATAAAATCAAAATCTGGCATCTTTATACAGGCCATGGCCACCCCCACTGCGCTCTGGGGAATCGCATTTGTACACTATGGCATTCCTTCGCTGTTTATGCTGTAGCTATGAACCAGGATGGTACAATCCTCGCCAGTGGTAGTGCTGATACCAAAATCAGACTGTGGAACCCACGCACGGGGGATCCTTTACGCACCTTGATTGGTCACTCAGGTGAAGTAAAATCAATTGCCATCAGTCGTGATGGACAACTTCTCATTAGTGGTAGTACGGACAAAACTATTAAAATTTGGCAACTTTATACAGGTAAACTACTGCAAACATTAACTGGCCACTCAAATGAGGTGAAATCATTAGCCATAAGTCCAGACGGTAAAACCCTTTTTAGTAGTAGTGCTGATGCAACTATCAAAATTTGGCAACTTACTACAGGCGAACTATTGCAAACCCTGAGTGGACATTCAGGGACTGTAAATGCTATTTCTTTATGTCCAGATGGTAAGTTACTCGCCAGTGCTGGTGCTGACAAAACAATCAAAATTTGGCAAGTAGCTGTTGATTAGATCATATCCCTCCGTTCCGAATAATCATCAGAAGACATGGGATCTAATTCCCAGCGAGAATGATCACGGCGCTCCAAAATATCGTGGGTGTGGAGGAAAGTCTTGTCATCCATAGGTAATCCCACGGCTTCTCCTATTTCATCAGTCACATTTTGGTCAGGAGTAGGAGCTGCACCACCCACAGCTTCATCCCCTACCGTATCCTCCACTGGCCATTTAGCATTAACATCACCACCAGTAATTTCGGAACTGGTATGTCGATATTCGCGTTTTCTTCGTCTTAACGTTCGCCCACCAATATTGTACCCTGGTAAATTCTTAACACCAGTGTCGTAGGATTCGGTAATTTCAGGCGCTGAATCATCAGGATTAATTTCTTCATTATTACGATTATTTTGTACCATAAACAATACAATAGTAACTAATTTTATTTACCCATCGATCATAACCTTTGCACATCCCACATCTGTATCACCAAAGATGTATTACTTTAGGGACAAAAAATATATCCCTTGGGAACGAAGATAAAAGAGTTTTAAAGTCATACTCTGGAAAGTAGGTATAAATTAAAGGTCAAGCAAGTTGTAGTAGCTTAATCTATATAGTTATGAGTTTACAAGTAAAGTAAATCGTAATTAATCACAGACGAGACTATCAGCCCCGCTAGAAAAAAGGCTGTAATTAGTTGATATTTGCTAACCCTCACATATGATAGCCACCTAATTACGAATTAAATTACCAGAGGTCGAAAATGGAATATAAGGAGTTTATTACACATGTACAAAGCGTAGCTCAATCAAATTCTCGCGAAGAGGCAGAACGTGCTACCCGTGCTACTTTAGAAACTCTCACAGAGCGCATTCCTAGAGAGGAAACAAACGAGATAGCAGCAGAATTACCACAGGAACTTGGGCAATATTTACAGGGACGAGAAGGAGAACCAAGTGAATCTTTTAACCTACAAGAATTTATCTCTCGTGTCAGTCAAAGAGAAAATATAGAACCCACAACCACCGCTATTCATGTTCGGGCCGTGTTTGCAGTGTTACAAAATGCCATCAAGCCTGAGAAATTTGCCAAGTTTCATGATTATTTTCCTCATGATTACGAAGAACTATTTACAACAGCACCAACGAGTGAAATTCCAGCAATGTAACCAGTAATTAAAAACAGCAATTCTTCTATTTCACTAAGGTCTAACAATAGGTAAAATTCATGACAAACTATAACAATCATGCAGGCAATAAAAAAGTTGCTATCCTCATTGAAAATGGAGTGGAGGATATAGAATTTGCTATGCCTTGTAATGGATTAAAACAAGCTGGGATGGAGGTAGTTGTCCTCGGTTCACGTATGAATGAAAGATATAAAGGGAAACGAGGCAAACTTGCAGTACAACCCGACGCTACCACCACAGAAACCACTGTTGACAATTTTGATGCGGTGGTAATTCCTGGTGGTCTGGCTCCGGACAAAATGCGGCGTAACCCGAATACAGTCCGCTTTGTACAAGAGGCGATGCAACAGGGAAAATGGGTAGCTGCAATTTGTCACGGTCCACAACTTTTAATTGAAGGTGATTTGCTCAAAGGTAGAAAAGCCACTGGCTTTAATGCTATCCGCAAAGACATCAGCAATGCAGGTGCAAATTATCTCGATGAGCCCTTAGTGGTAGACGGGAATTTAATTACCTCTCGCGAACCAGGAGATTTACCGATTTTCACCACAGCACTGCTGAGTCGTTTGGGTTACGGTGGTAAAGATGCTGCACTTCCAGACGAGAAAGACACTGGCGCTGAGTGGTGGAAATTGGCTGATGCTTGGGGCGGTTCTACCAAAGGTGAAATCACTAGAGGCTTGAATACAGCATTGAGTGGTGAGCGTTATTCTATGGAAGCCTTGGAACAGTACGCAGAAAAAGAATCAGATACCCAAGTGCGATCGCGCTTTCAAGAGATGATTGGTAATAAAAAGCGTCATATTCAAATGTTGGAAAACTATCTTAACAGACTGGGTGAAAGGCCTTCCGTCATAGCAAATATTGCTAATCAATATGCCAAAGTCAAAAGTGCCTTCACTGGGAGCGACGACATATATCAGTTACGTTGCGCTTTGGGGGATGTGCAAACAGGTATTGGGGATATTAGTAATTTGTCTGCTATGTACACTGACCCGGTAGCAACAGCAATTTTTAAAGAAATTCACCACGATTTGCTCAAATACGAGCAGCAATTAGCGGAGGTATATCGAGAAGGAATAGGAACTCAAATTCAACCTCCCAAACCGACTACAGGGGCTGCTGTGTAGATAAAGTAAGTTGCATTTTCAAGCAATGTATTGACACGTCGCTCAACAATGCTTAACCACAGTTGCAGAGTATTTCAAGTCATACATTACTTCTTCCTTCCTTATTTCTTCATCAAATCATTTCAATAACAACCAAATCAGCAAAGACGTAAACGGGCAAAATTCCCATCAATCAAGGACAGCCCATAGATTAAAAATAGTCATACAATCACCATTGAGAATGCTTATGAAAAGTCTATTTTCTCGCTTAAAAAATATCCTTCTGCGCCAGATTATTTTAATTTTTGTCATAGGTTTTGTCTTTTTCTCATTTCAGATTTTTAACTATAGTCATGAAATGTTGTTGGCGCAAGCTTACACTGTTACAACCCCTGAAGGCACTTATTACAAAGGTGCGCCTAATAATAACCCACCTATTAGAAACGAGCAACAAGTTAAAAATGCTCAGAAGAATCTACAGGAAACTGCTGACAATATCCGAGAAAACCTCAACATTGATCAACCAATACCCGAAGCCACAAAAGATTTCTTAGATACAGCACAACAGCAAGTTGAAGAAACCCTTGAGCCAATTACCGGCACTCCACATGGATACTATCAAGAACATAGACCAGAAGTTAACAACAGATAAACCAAAATCTTTTTTCTCTGTGTTATCTGCATCTTATGTGGTTGAAAGAAATGAAAAATAAATATTTTATTGACTTGTAAAGATAAATCACCATGAAAGCAGTTTTTTGGCACAGAGCAAATAATCCCCGGGTAGAGACAGATGATTTATCATTACCCACATTGTACCTCTACTAGAACAAGCATCCTACGCTTAGGAAATTTTCAAGCACAAAAAAATAACTGCATCAAAGTCATACTTAAACCATAGGACAATTAATTCAAGATGACTGACACAAGTATTAAGAAAATCGACTCCACCTATTCCCCCAAGGGTAAACTCGGTCAGAAGTATCTAGCCTCTGGCAAATCTGTTTCTATGCGTCTTTGGGAAGAGGAACAACCAACGGTAGATAAACAACCTACTTCCCGCGACTATGAAACAGTTGGTTATGTAATTAACGGCCGCGCAGAATTACACATGGAAGGACAAATGATTTTATTGGAACCTGGAAGTTCTTGGGTAGTACCAAAAGGTGCAAACCACAGATACAAAATTCTCGAACCATTTACCGCAGTTGAAGCCACAAGTCCACCGGCTCAAATTTATGGGCGAGATCAAAGTTAAAATATAGATCAATCAAATATTTGAACATATTTCAACTGCGGCTTTTACACAAGTGCCCAACTTAAATATTACTACAAGTATTAGAGCAGGAAGCCTACCAATAACACCCTCTCAGAGTGTTATGTCCTTTAGGGTATGACAAAATTTTTGTGGGTTGAGCATCTTGTGGGTTTTTTTGTACCTAACTCAGATGAAGGGCGCTGTATTTACTGATAAAAGTCACTATGCCCACTAAAATTAACCAACCTTTTTGCTGATGGTGTTTCCGCTGAGTATATTTATGATTTTTCAACTCGTATATGTCGTTTAAAACTTCAGTCACAGACTGATAGCGCTTGCAATAGTCAAAGCGTACCATTTTGTCAATAATTTTTGCTAATTCTTTACTGATTTTTTGATTTTTATTACGCCAAATAATTTCTCCTGTTAGTAGACTTTTCTGATTTTGTAGTCTAGAGATTTCATTAGCTGTTAAACCTATCAGTGCAGCGATCGCAACTAGCCCTAAAGCGTAGATATCGCTATTATATTGGGGATCACCCCGCAATTGTTCCAGTGGTACATATTCAAGACTGCCAATAATCGTAGTCACAACTTCCTGAACAGAACCAAAATCAACTAAAACTAACTTCTGATCTGACTCTCGACGAATAATATTTGTTGGTTTAATATTCTGGTGAATTATTCCCTGGTCATGTACAAACACCAAAATTTCTAGTACTTCTGATAAGATATCAATTACCTGTTCTTCCGCCAGGGGCGTTCCCAATAAAATTTCTGAGCTTAAGTTATTACCAACAATGTATTCTTGAACTAAGTAAAAATCTGGATGATCTTCAAAATAATTAACTAAATTTTGAATTTGGTCATATTCGCGACCTAGCTGCTTTAACTTTTTTGCCTCATCTGCAAATGACTCTCGCAGAATTGCTGACTCTTGGAGATGATCCCCGCTGGGATGTAGATGTTTGATTACAAATTCGCTACCCGGAAGCATTGCATCTTGGACTAAATACGTTTGTACCACCTCCTGCACATTCAGAACTCTGAGGATTTGATAACGTGCATCCAAAATTTGAATATTCATAAATTCATCAGTCATTCTGTTTGTAAGATTTTATTGGACATCGAAGAAATTGACAGTAAATTCATCCAATTCATGTACACAAGGGCGGGCAAGACTGGTAGAGTATGCCCACCCCACAAGAGTTATATGATGGCTAATTAAGCTGGCATGACGAATTTTTCGCTACCAGCTAACCCAAAGGCGGCGTGAATAACTTGCAAAGCTTGTACACCTTGTTCTTGTGCGACAACACAACTAATTTTGATTTCTGAGGTAGCGATCATTTGAATATTGATTTGGTGCTGGGCTAAAGCCTCAAACATTCTAGCCGCAATCCCCGGTTGTCCAACCATCCCCGCACCCACAATACTTACCTTAGCGATCGCATTATCTAAGACAACTTCACCCCATCCCAATTCTCCCGCCACTTGAGTCAGCATTTGCTGTGTAGTTTCCCCATCTATCCGCGACACTGTAAAGGCTATATCTCGTTTAGGAATACCATCAACTACTCGGCAGCGCTGTGATTGAATAATCATGTCAACACTGATGTTGTGCCGTGCTAATAGTCCAAACAATTTTGCCGCCATCCCCGGTCGATCTGGGACTTGACGAATTGCCAGTCGTGCTTGGTTTATATCTAAAGCGACACCACGGACAGGGGGAGTGGGGGAAGATGAGGGAACAATTTGTCCTTTGTCCTTTTGTCCTTCGTCTTCTTCAATTTCAAAAGCCTTACGAAGTGCCACCACGGCGCGATCGCATTCTGCTGCATCTACTACACAACTAACTTTGACTTCACTGGTGGAAATCATCTGGATGTTCACTTCGGCTTCAGCTAAGGTGGCGAACATTTTGGCTGCTACCCCGGGACGGCCAATCATTCCTGCCCCAGCGATGCTGACCTTGGCAATATTTTCTTCTACAATCACTTCAGCTTCATCACTGTTGGGCTGAGATTGATTCCTCAATGCTGGGGCAATGGCAGAGGCTACTGCTTCGGCGCGCTTTAATATGGGCGTTGTGACAGTAAAGGCAATATCGTTACTATTAGCTTCGTGTATTGACTGAATAATCAAATCTACGTCCACACTTTGTCGGGATATTTCCCCAAATAATCTAGCTGCCACCCCTGGTTTATCGGGTACACGTAACAATGCCACCTTGGCTTGGTCTGTGTCAAATTCTACATTATCTACAGGACGGGCAATTTCTAAGTTGACAAGGGATCGCCCTTGGGGTTTGGGTGATGTAACCCAAGTACCAGGTTCATTAGTCCAACTTGACCTTACTACTAGAGGAACGCCATAATTACGGGCAATTTCCACGGCGCGGGGATGTAACACTTTTGCCCCCAGACTTGCCAGTTCCAGCATTTCATTGCAGGTAATTTCGTCCATTAACTTGGCTTCAGCAACTAAGCGGGGATCTGTAGTCAAAATCCCTGGGACATCTGTATAAATTTCACAAAAATTTGCTCCTGTTGCCGCTGCTATAGCCACTGCTGAAGTATCGGAACCCCCACGCCCCAAAGTAGTAATTTCCATATCTCTGATGCTAGATATGCCTTGAAATCCAGCCACTACAACGACTTTACCTTGAGAAATATGATGATTCAGCCGTTCTGTTTCAATATGTAAAATCCGAGCGCGGGTGTGTTCAGCTTCTGTCAAAATACCTACTTGAGCGCCAGTCATGGAAATTGCTGGCTGTCCGATTTCTTGCAAGGCCATACTGACTAAAGCAATGGTAACTTGCTCCCCAGTGGAAAGAAGCATATCCATTTCCCGGCAGTTAGGATTTCGAGAAATTTCCTTAGCTATTTTTACGAGTCCATCAGTGGTTTTTCCCATGGCTGAAACCACTACGATTACGGAATTTCCCGCATTAACAGTTTTGTAAACACGCTGTGCAACAGCTTGAATACGTTCTACTGTACCAACAGATGTACCACCGTATTTTTGAACTATGAGCGCCATAAGTCTATCTTAAATCTATGCTGCCTACTTTCATCAATGTCAATTTGGGGAAGCCTGGAATCTATTTTCAGGTGTTTATTTTACTAACTTATCAGAACCATCCGAGACAAAAAACCTATATTGAGGTTTTGTTGTTGATGTTTTGCTTGCTGTATCTAATTTCAGGAAATCTCAGTAAGTTTGCTGGTAGTAGGGAAGATAAGAGATAGTATACTCCTCCCTAGGGGAGCATTGACTACAAAACCCACCACAGAAACTGATAACAGCAAAAAAATCAGTAAAATTTAATTTTTTGTATATTTAGTTTTAGATAACTTAAGTAAAAATATTTAGTCATGGATTTTCTGGATAATATCAAAAAATCACCAACATTTTTGTTGATTATTCCTTGTGTTTATCATCTTAATATTAGATACTTAATAAGTAAATGAATAATTTAATTGGTCTTATTACTGCACTAATTCGGTTGTAAACTAATTCAAACTGCTAATTAATCTCACCATTAAAATAACTCTTTGCCCGGTAAATTGCAGATTACAATTAGAGAATACATATAAAAATAGCAAATGTTAATCAAATTAATGATATAGTTTATCATTTTTGTGAACATCATGCAAGTGTATTACTTGTGGTTTCACATCTAATGGTCAATAGTTCCATTATTTCAGAATAAACTTTGATATTACTTTGGCTAACATCGTGAAAATACAAGAGAAATTAAGGATATCAAATTTTGGGTATATGTTGTTTTAGATGATACAAGTCTCACAAAATTTTTAAACAGTTCTTACCAGCTAGGGACTGAAAATGCGCTGATAATACTATATGTTACTACGGTATATGTGATTTAGATAATATTAATACATTAAGAAATTAAGCCCTTGTTAAATTTATATTTTCCCCTAAATTTACCTGATGTTGTTAGAAATATAATTTGTCTATTGTTTTTTATTACTTCAGGGCAGACAAAACTCTAATAATTCATAGTTATTTAATATCAATATCTGCCTTTTATCGAGATAAATTTAATTTTAAACTCACACTTTAACCAGTGCTTTTTTTACCTACAATTATGTCTTTAACATAGCTATCATCAACGGTTTCCCTGGAAGAAATATCAAAAATTGACACATTTGTTTTATAATATTCAAATATCAAGCATAATTTTTTTACTAATCCGTAGCGGTGAACAGCCATGTGTGTTAGAAGCTGTTCCTGGGCTGTAATACAGTGAAATTGAGGAATGCAAAATGTCAAATAGCCCTGGGTTGTACATTCTACTAGTAAGTGTTCACGGCTTAATTCGTGGTAAAAGTTTAGAATTAGGGCGAGATGCTGACACGGGTGGACAGATTAAATATGTTTTAGAACTCGCTCAAGCCTTAGCGGCAAATCCACAAGTAGAACGGGTAGATCTGGTAACTCGTTTAGTCAATGATCCAAAAGTTAGTTCCGATTATGCTCAACCTTTAGAAATTCTCAATCATAAAGCTCAAATTATTCGTGTTAATTGTGGGCCACGTCGTTATCTTCGCAAAGAAGTTCTTTGGCCACATTTAGATAATTTCGCAGATGAGTTACTCAAGCACTTACGCCAAGTGGGAAGATTACCTCATCTAATTCACAGTCATTACGCCGATGCTGGATATGTGGGTTGTCGGGTTGCTGGTTGGTTAGGTGTACCACTTGTGCATACTGGTCATTCCCTCGGACGTGTGAAACAACAACGACTTTTAGAGCAGGGAACTAAAAGGGAAACCATTGAAAGCACTTATCACATTAGTACAAGAATTGAAGCAGAAGAAACGACTTTGGCGAGTGCAGCATTAGTCATCGCTAGTACCCATCAAGAGGTGACCCAGCAGTACGGGATTTACGACCACTATCAACCAAATAGAATGGTTGTAATTCCTCCTGGGGTAGCGCTCAAAGAGTTTTACCCGGCTCCAGAAAATTGGCAGGAACCACCTATTTATGAGGATTTAAAAATATTTCTCAGAAATCCTGAAAAGCCTATGATTATGGCGCTTTCCCGCCCAGCTGTTCGGAAAAATGTCGCTACTCTTGTCAAGGCCTATGGCGAAGACCCACAGCTGCGTCACTTAGCGAATTTAGTCCTGATTTTAGGGAATCGAGATGACATCACCACAATGGAATCAGGACCACGTCAGGTATTTACAGAAATTTTCCAGTTAATCGACCGCTATGACCTTTACGGATACGTCGCCTATCCCAAACATCACTTATCCGATGAAGTACCAGAACTATATCGATTATTAGCAAAAACAAGGGGAGTATTTATCAATCCGGCTTTAACTGAGCCATTTGGTCTGACGTTAATTGAAGCTACAGCCTGCGGTGTGCCAATTATCGCTACCTCAGATGGTGGGCCGCGAGATATCCTGGCGGTTTGCGAAAATGGAATGTTAATTGACCCTTTAGATATTAAACAAATCCAGGATGCCTTGCGAATAGCGCTCACAGATACAGAACAATGGAAAACTTGGTCTAAAAATGGATTAGATAGAGTTCGAGCCAATTTCTCTTGGCATAGTCACGTAGAACGTTATATTGAACAGATACAGAAGTTACCACAACGACCAGTCCAATCCCTGCTGAGTCCCCTACCCAAAGCTTTAGCAACTCAGCTATATGATCCTGATTCAAACATTCCTGACCAGAACCGCTTACCAACGGCAGATCGTTTTCTGGTCTGCGAAATTGATAACACTCTGTTAGGCGACCAAGAAGCTTTACACAAACTTATTGACCGACTGCGTAACGAAGGGCACTCCACTGGGGTGGGAATTGCCACTGGGCGCAACCTCAAAAGTTCTTTAGAGATGTTAGAAGAGTGGAATTTCCCCAGACCAGACTTGCTGATTGTATCAACAGGCAGTGAAATTTATTATGGCCCACAGGTAGTCCCAGATACGAACTGGCAAAGACACATTAGCTACCATTGGAATGGTGAGGCTGTTCGTGAAGCAATGGCAGAAATACCCGGAGTGATTTTACAGCCGGAGGAAGCTCAAGGTAAGTTTAAACTCAGTTACTTTGTTGATGAAGCTACATCCTTAAGTTTTAAGGAAATTATGCGTCATCTGCGACGGTGTAGGCTCCATGTCAAAGGAATTTACAGCCATAATATGTATCTTGACTTGTTACCTATTCGCGCCTCTAAAGGTGATGCCATTCGTTATTGTGCCTTGAAGTGGGGACTACCGATTAAACGATTCTTAGTAGCAGGTGCATCTGGTAATGATGAATCAATGCTGTCTGGGAACACGCTAGCTGTGGTTGTGGGTAACTACAGCGCGGAACTAGAAAAGTTGCATGGCTACCCGCAAATTTACTTTGCCCAAGGACATTATGCTTGGGGAATTTTAGAAGCATTAGACCGCTACGACTTTTTTGGTAATCTGTGTCAGACAGAACCGGAAATGATGGCAGTCTATTGAATTTTAAGGACAACTAATGTCATATCATCGGTGTTTTGCTTTTCAGCACCGATAAATTGCAAAACTTGGTCAAACAGATAATCCACAATTTCTTGTGGCCCATTACAATACCTGCAAGCTGTATTAAAAGCTGCAATGAAATTTTCTTCGTCGAAGCGATCGCCGCTAGCAGCAGCAGCGTCCGTTAAACCATCTGTATAATAAATTACTGTATCCCCCGGTTCTAACTGTACCTGGGCATCTTCGTATTGGCTATTGGCATCTAAACCAATTAGCATTCCCAAAGTATCCAAGCGGGTAATAGTTTTGGTTGCTGCGTGCCACCACAGAGGGGGATTGTGTGCTGCATTACTATAAGATAAAACTCGATTTAACGGATTATATTCTGAGTAAAACAGGGTCACAAAGCGGTGGGAATTTTCTAAATCCGCATACATAACGCGATTCAAATTTTGCAGAATTACACATGGAGAATGACCATGCAATACTTCTCCGCGCAGCATTCCCCGCATCATGGTCATAATGAGTCCAGCTGGAACACCCTTACCCATGACATCGCCAATTACCAAACCCCAGCGCGCGTTTTCCTGGGCGGTTTTGCTATTGGGCTGTAGCTGATTGCCATTGGTAGGGATAAAATCATAGTAGTCTCCACCAACACGATTAGCAGGTTTACAACGTGCAGCCAGAGCTGCACCAGGAATAATCGGGCATTGACGGGGTAGGAGTCGGCGTTGAATTTCTGCGCCAATTTCTAGTTCTTGATCTAGGCGCTCTTTTTTCCTCAACTCTACGGCTAGTTCTTCGTTGGCAATGGCTACGGCCGTTTGATCTGCCACCAGTCTAACTAACTTTTGTCTGGTTTCTGTCCAGCTATATTCAGGGTCACGGCTGAGGACGTAGAGCCAGCCCCGTTCTGTGTGCTTGACCAGAATTGCCGTGCCAAAGATTTGCACATCTGGACCCAAGTAGCGATGCATTTGGTCATCTAAAATCCCGGTAGCTGTTGCTAAAGGGGCTGTATTACACAACAGTGTAATTTGACTACTAGCAGTTTCTAGGGCTTTGCGGATGTTCTTGCGCTGACGGCTATCTTGCCAGTGTAGTTGCTCTAACCTAATTTGACCGTTGGGTTTATGCAGGAACAAAGCACTACCATCTGCATCTGTTACTCTTGTTGCCATGAGCGGGATCAGCTCTAGAAACTGGTTCAAATTGTTGAAGCTTCTCAGAGCAAATCCCAAAGAACTGAGTAAATCTGGGATTTTATTCTGTTCTCGGTGCAGCCGGGCCACGAGTTCTTTGAGTGCCACGACTGGGGTGACATCCGTTGCGGCACTACTATTACTATCAGTGGGTTGAGAGGGCGGTTGAGACACAGGCAAAGGTATTATTGCACTTGATATAGATAGAGTTTAGATTACTTATAAATTAAATAAGTTTCTGAGGAATTGCTAAATTATATTGGGACAAGGTTTATTACTTTAGCAAGAGTAAAAAGACGTAAGACATTGCTGGAGATAAGTATTCTATTTGCTTATTACATCTATCACTGGATATTGATGTATGTTCAATCGAAAATCAGTAAGTAAAAATCAGGAAATTCTCTCATAACCGATAAAGCCTTTCATTTTTCCATAACTCAATTAGCAAATCATACATCTTTAGACCCAAAAAAATCCCATATCAACAAAATAATTTTTCCCAGTTTCTGATTTTCTCCTGGAACTGTTCAGCCTCAAGTGAGTGTTATTTGTGTTTTGCCTCTTGGTGCTCAAAAAGTCAGCAGCCTCCGGGTTTACCAGTCCCTTAGGTTGGGAAGCTCCCAATCTGAATCCGCCTGACTATAGAGCTTAAGGAAGACAGCAAGCAAATCAGGGGAATTGAAATCCTAGCTGAAACACAAGCTAGGTCAGGACTTACGCCCTTGGCTTTCCCCTGGACTGGGAGTATCAGACTTGGGAATTCCTGAGCAAGGGAAATTTTCCATCTACTTTGACAGGGATGAAAAGGCCAACGCACACCCAGAAAAAATCTTAACTAAAAAAATCGCAACTAGCCACTTAATAGAGCTTCGACAAACTCGTAGCTGGAAAAAGGACGCAAATCTTCGATACCTTCGCCAGCACCAATAAAGCGAATAGGCAAACCTAGCTGCTGGACAACGGCTAGGGCAACACCACCCTTAGCTGTACCATCTAGCTTTGTTAATACTACGCCACTGATTTGGGCGGCTTGGGAAAAAATTTCAGCTTGCCGCAATCCATTTTGACCTAAAGTGGCATCTAAAACCAATAGGGATTCTATTTTGGCATTGGGGGCTTTTTTGTCAATAATGCGCCTGATTTTGGCGAGTTCGTCCATTAAGTTTTTCTTGTTTTGCAGTCGCCCGGCGGTATCTACCAACAATAATTCAGTGTCTCGTGCTTGGGCAGCAGCGATCGCATCAAATACCACGGCTGCGGGGTCTGTATTCTTTCCCGGATTGGCAATTACTTCTACGCCGCTACGATTGCCCCAAACTTTCACCTGTTCCACAGCCGCAGCTCGGAAAGTATCTGCTGCACCAATTAAGCATTTATAACCGGATTTTTGGGCTAGGTGGGATATTTTGCCGATGGTGGTGGTTTTACCTGCCCCATTTACTCCAGTAATTAACCAAATATTTAAGGTTTCTTTTTCTGGGGCCAAGCTGGGACTGTGGGATTTTTGCAGGGGGGCTTCTAACATATCCCGCAAGATTTTTTTGAGGTAGGCGATGGCTTCTTCTGGCGGGGTAGCTTCCGCTAACAGTTTTTTCTGTAGGGCACTGATAATGTAATCGGTGGCTTCTACACCCACATCAGCTTGTAGCAATGCGGCTTCTATTTCTGCCACAGCTGCTTGATTGAGTGGCCCTTGGCCGACAATTGCTTTGAGTTGGTTGAGGATGTTACGACGGGTTTTGTCTAGTCCTTTGCGGAGCTTTTTCAGCCAGGTAATTTCCTCAATAGAAACATCTTCTGGTCGCCTACCTTGGGCAGCTAATACTTCTGCTGACCACACAAAACCTTCATCAAAAGCTAATCCGCCCACCCCTTCCGTTGTTTCTGAGGTGGTGGCTACTGGTTGTAATCCTTGCGGTTCTGGAACTTCAATAGCCCTGGCTATGAGCCGTTCTTGCTTGGCTTGTCTTTCTGCCGCAGCCCGTTCTAAAAAGGATAAATTACTTGCTGGTGTTGGTTCTGGTGTAGTTAGTGGTTCGGTGGGTGCATTTTCTGGCTCTTCAGTTGCTGCTACTGCCTCTGATGCTGCTGTTGGGGTGACTTCACTGACCCTAAGTACCTCCGTTTCTGGTTGTTCGGGTGGTGCTTCAACATCTGCGGCTTCAGGAGCAGTTACTACTTCTAAAGCTTCTTGTTTTTGCTGGATATTCTTATAGGCAGATTTAGCAAAGGCTAATAAATCCGCCGTTGGGGTTGAAGTTACCGCTGGCTCGGATTGGGTTTCTATGACTGGAGAGGTCTCTTCCTGTTGTTGTTCAGATGGGGTATCAGACGAATCGTTATATTGACGACGGAACCAATTAAAAACCATTGCAATAGGTATTAGTTGTGAGATGAGTTTTTAGTTATTAGTTATGAGTTTAATGGAACCAGTAACTCTTGACTGGGGTGAAAACCTCCCCCATATCCTCATTTCTCAAAGCCAGTTTCCCCAACAGGGGGGGAACTTCCGTCAACAACTGGCTCCTGCTCACAACAATTAGAAAAATTAGAAAGTCAGGATGATTTACTAAACGGCTGTTTTTTGTTCTGTAACTCGCCGCAAAACGCCATTAATAAACCGATGCCCTTCGTCTCCACTATAGCGTTTGGCTAGTTCCACAGCTTCGTTGATAGCTACTCTGTCTGGCAGATTTAAAAACCTCATTTCTCCCACGGCGATTCGCAAAATATCTCGGTCTATTTGGGCTAGGCGAGTGACTTGCCAATCTACTAAGGCAGAGGAAATTTGTTCATCAATGATTGCTCGATGTTCGTTGACTATTTTGACAAGTTGGATGGCATATCTGCCTACTTCCTTGTCTTGGTTGGCTAGTTGAATCAATTCTGGAAATTCAACTGCGGCTCCGAGTTGATTGATTGCAGTTTGGGTGTAGTCAATAGCTTCTTTGAGGAGATTTCTAGCGGTATCGAGGTCTGAGGCACGAGTTTGGCTAGTTAAGAGACGCTCATTACTGCGTTGCAGTTCTGCTGTGGCGTTATCTAGTGTATCTTGCACTTCTGATCTCAGGGTACGGACTGTGGCTAGCACTAATTTTGGCAGATGTTCTTCTGTCAATTTTTTGGGGTTAATTGGCAACTGGCTGAGACTTAAAAGTGCTAATTCACGAGCAATTTGCTGGGGTTTTCGTTCTTGCATGGAAGTGAGTGCCTAAGCACTGATGATTAGAGTTTAGTAATCGAGCAGTTATGGCCAAGTCAGATAATCATACTATCTGTTTACTGGTGACTTTGCCGGATTGATTTTCAGCTTGGTTTTTTAGGGTGGTGCTTCTAAATTTCGCTCTTGGGACAAAACTAGGGGAGGTAGAGGTGTATTCTGAGCGACGATCCCACCAGAAATTAATACTTTAAAGGCATCTTCTATGGGCATAGATAAATTTATGACTTCATTCTCTGGAACGATGGCATACCATCCTGTGGTGGGATTTGGGGTACTGGGAATAAAAACACTGAGCATGGGACTGGGCATGTGAGCTTGAATGTCCTGACTCATGCTGCCTGTGACGAAGGCCATGGACCAGATTCCTTTTCTGGGATACTCTACTAAAACAACACGGCGAAACTTGTTGTTAGAATCTTTGATTAGGGTTGCTAGCAGCTGTTTCAGGGTTTTGTATACCTGTCCAGCTAAGGGAATTGCTTGCAGTAATCGCTCACCTAAATCCAATAACCAACGTCCAGCAATATTCCGAGCCATCAACCCTATTAACAGGATGCTGAATAGAGGCACTGCAAGTCCTACAGCTAGATTCAGTATATTTACTAGTATAGGATGGAGACCGTCAAAGGGATTGAGTTGTTTGGGAATTTTGGTGAGAAAGTTGATTACCCAATTCGCGATAGTAATGGTTAGCCAAATAGTTGTTGCTAAAGGAATTACTACCAACAAACCAGCAATCAGGTCATTCTTTAAGTTCTGTTTGAGATGATTAATTCCCAAGTCCCTATTCTCCTGTTTTAGGCTACTGGAACTTTTGTTATTGGTATTCATATCAGCATACTTTTCAAATTACCAACAGATTGGTCCTAAGATTTCATCCTTAAAGCAATGCCACAATATTTTCAGTGTCTGACGCGCTGATGGCTAGAAAAACAGTTTTTTCCCAGACAGGTGCATGTGGACACTTACTCATCAAGATAATGCCTGATTTGACTTTGATGATGTCAGTTTCGTTGTCAGAGTTTTGACTTCTCCCCTCGCCTTTAGGCGAGGGGATTCTAAACTGTTGCTACAGCGAGTGGCTTTAGACCTCCCCTCCGCTTTCTTGTTCTAGTTTCCCAGATGTGAAATCCGGTAGGCACGGTCAATAATGCCCTACACACCTTGACTAGGCATAAACCTAATTGTGTCTCTACTTTTGTTGCAAGTTTCTGATATCTTAATTATAAGAAAATCGAGCGAGACAAAACCACCGAGATAAAGTATCTTCGCCATGCTCCGATACTTTGTTATACTTTAGTCGGTGGATGTAGGCGAGGGCAAATCTTCTTTAGGGGAAGTCCATCAGGCATTGTCATGATGTTTTTGGTCTTCAATATATTTTTTAACAGTCTCAGTCCTAACATTGGCAGCGGTAAATGTACGTGGTCTGGCATAATTTCTATTTCTATAATTTTCCATTCTTTTTCTTCCCATACTTCCCCAATAATAGTCCTTAACCTTTTCTCTACATCAACTACTAAAATCTTCTTGCGTCTCTTTGGTATCCATACAAGATGATAGTTTATCAAAGAAACAGGGTGTTTTTTTATTCTATATTATCGCATTTTACTAAAAATTATTGTATGATTTCCTGTGGCACCTACCTTTAGGAGGTGATACAAGTAGTGCTGGTATTAGAGTAGAAATCTAAATGGAACCAAAGCCAAAAAAAGCTATTGAGGTTGGGTCGGTGATCGCCTAAAAATACAATACACTTGATCTAATGTTTGGAGTTAAACATCATGACTATAGTAGTATAGTTAGTTTATAAATTCATCACTTTGTTTGCCAAAATTAAGGAGGATTTAAAAATGATAAATACTTTAAATATTAAAAAACCTTTTAAAATACTTATCCCGCCAGACTGAAGTAAAAAGCAAAAAGGTGATTTTTTTGAGGATTTAATGGCTCCTGTATTCCAGCGTCAACGCTGGGATGTTACTAAGAATGTTGTATTTGAAGGAATGGAAGTTGATATTTATTTAGATAATTTAGATACTTCTGAAAAGGGATTAGTAGAATGTAAGTTTCAAGAAAATTTGATTGATGCTCCAATAGTATACAAATTATTAGGCCAAGTTTTAGTTAAGAAATTTCAATATGCTTACTTGCTTTCCACTTCAGAACTTGCTGGAACCAGTAAAGGCATTATAAAAGGTTTTGATAATAAAGATATTAAATTAATTGTTTGGTCAGGTGAAAAGTTAACAGAGATATTTATGGGTACATATAATATTATATTGCCTAACCTAAATGATATGGGAGTCAATGAAGTTAATACAGTCACATTGTTAGTAAATCATAAAAAACATTTTATTTGGGTAGCAGAAGAAATAGGAGAAGATGGCGAACCTTGCCGCGCAATTATGATTCCCATCTCAGAAAATACTTGTTCTGAAGAAGAATGGAAGAATTATTTTTCTAGGTATGGAGTTTGGACAGGTCTTGATGTTATGGTTGTAAGCACAAGTGTTGAATGTTAAGAAAGAGGTGATAAAAATAGCCCAAAATATGGTAAATTCTGGGCGAAGTATTAAAATATAATAATTGATAATGATTATAAATTCATTTCCCAAGATTGTCAAAGACATCCTCAGACCGT